>NZ_AYWU01000024.1:0-103620 GCF_000502375.1 Mesorhizobium sp. L48C026A00
ACCGCGAGGTCGATGCCGCGCTTCAGGTCCATCGGGTTCATGCCGGCGGCAACCGCCTTGTGGCCTTCCTGGACGATCGACTGCGCCAGAACGGTCGCGGTCGTGGTGCCGTCGCCGGCGATGTCGTTGGTCTTCGAAGCAACTTCGCGGACCATCTGNTCAAGCTCGATTTCCTTGGCGACGGTGACGCCGTCCTTGGTGATGCGCGGGGCGCCGAACGACTTGTCGATGACCACGTTGCGGCCCTTGGGGCCGAGCGTGACCTTCACCGCGTCGGCGAGGATGTTGACGCCGCGCAGCATGCGCTCACGGGCATCGCGAGAAAATTTTACGTCTTTGGCAGCCATTTTTAGCTCCTGGCAGGGGCTTGAATTGAGCCCTGGGATTTAAGTGATGGTGAGGCCGATATTCAGCCGATGATGCCCATGATGTCGGATTCCTTCATGATCAGAAGGTCTTCGCCATTGAGCNGGTGAGGCCGATATTCAGCCGATGATGCCCATGATGTCGGATTCCTTCATGATCAGAAGGTCTTCGCCATTGAGCTTGACTTCGGTGCCCGACCACTTGCCGAACAGGATGCGATCGCCGGCCTTGACGTCCAGCGGGACGAGCTTGCCGGCTTCGTCGCGGGCGCCGGAACCAACGGCGATGATCTCGCCTTCCTGCGGCTTTTCCTTCGCCGTGTCGGGGATGATGATCCCGCCGGCAGTCTTGGATTCGGATTCAACCCGGCGTACGACCACGCGGTCATGAAGCGGGCGGAACTTCGACTTTGCCATTTTTTATTCCTCGGTGAGAATGGTGAGAATAGTTCCTCCGTCCGGCGGCGCCGGACAAACCTATAAGCCCGGCGGCGCCGGACCTACGCTTAGCACTCACCAATGGCGAGTGCTAACGTGGCGGTGAGATAAGCCGGTGGCTGGCGAGAGTCAAGGCGCTGAGTGAGCTGATCGACAGCCGCAGCCTGCTTCGAACTGATACTTGACTAAGTCAACTAAGTGGTTGATCTTGTGCTGGCAGGAGGATGCCATGACGATTCATCATCAACCCGGCAGGGAGCGGATCGATGCGGTGCGGGGCTTCAACCGCTTCTACACCCGCCAGATCGGGCTGCTCGATGAAGGGCTGCTGAAAAGCGCCTTCTCGCTGACCGAGGCTCGGGTGCTCTATGAACTGGCGCATCGCGATGGCCTGACCGCCACCGATCTTGCGCGCGATCTCGGGCTCGACCCCGGCTATCTCAGCCGGTTGCTGAAAAAATTCGAGGAGCGTGGTCTGGTCGAGCGCGTGGCGACGCAAGCCGATGCTAGGCGCTCGTCGATTGCGCTGACGCCGGCGGGAAGAGCGGCGTTCGCGCCGCTGAACCAGGGTTCGCACGATCAGGTCGCGGCCCTGCTCGACCGGCTTTCCGCACCGGAACAGGACAGGCTGGTCAAGGCGATGCAGACGGTGCAGCGCCTGCTGGGCGAGAGTGCAGAGCCCAGGGTCCCTTACATGCTGCGGTCTTTGCAGGTCGGCGACATCGGCTGGATCATCCATCGCCAGGGCCTGCTCTACGCGCAGGAATATGGCTGGGACGAAACTTATGAGGCGCTGGTCGCCGAAATCCTCGGCGCCTTCGTCAAATCCTACGATCCGAAATGGGAACGCAGCTGGATCGCCGAGCGGGAAGGGGAAGCCGTCGGCTCGGTCTTTCTCGTGCGCCAGTCGGACGCGGTGGCGAAGCTGCGCCTGCTCTATGTCGAACCCTCGGCGCGCGGTCTCGGCATCGGCAGGCGGCTGGTCGAGGAATGCATCGGCTTTGCCCGTGCCAAGGGCTACAAGAAATTGACGCTGTGGACCAACGACGTGCTCACCTCAGCGCGTCGCATCTACGAGGCGTCCGGGTTCAAGCTGGCCAATCAGGAACGCCACCACGCCTTCGGCAAGGATCTGGTCGGCCAGAACTGGAATTTGGACTTGTAGCGTCTTTCCCCTCTCCCCTTGTGGGACAAGGGGAGAAGGCAAGATAAGGCGGAGCGCCTCGACACTAGTCTCCAACACAAGTTGAAAACTGGCCGTTCCTCACCCGACCGGTATCCAGATTTCCAGCCCGCCATTGCCGCTGCGCGGATCGAATTCGGGGCCGTAGCGCTCGAATTCGGGCGCGTCGGCAATCTTGTGCCCGGAGGCCGGCAGCCATTTGTTCCAGATCGTGTTGACCGTGCGGCGGATGGTCGAGATGTGGTCACGATGGGCGAACACGGCGTATTTCTGCGCCGGCACGCGTACGCGCGAAAACCCCTTCGGCAGGTCCGAAAAATCGGACACCTCGACGCCGGCGATATAGTCGAAATTGCCTGCATCGTCGCCGTTGACGCAGACGCCATAGGCGATGTCGCCGACCTCGCCTGGAATGTTGCCGACATAGGGGCCGAACCGCTGCCACTGCATCGGAATGCCGGCGCTGGTTTCGCAGCTGTAGCGCTCGCCGAGACCGGCGATGAGGAACGGCCGGCTGGTTTCGAAACGCGGCGGCTCGAGATTGGCGAGGAAGGACTGGTCCATCAGGATCGGCTCCACGAGATCGAGGTTTTTGAGCGAGCCTTGCGCGCGCACCAGTTCCGGCGTGGTGCCGAACTGGTCGCGGAAGGCACGGGTGAAAGCCTCATGCGAGGCATAGCCGGCGTCGAGCGCGACCGAGAGGATGTCCGGTGCGCCGGCGGCGAGCCTGCGCGCCGCCTCGGTCAGCCGGCGAGAACGCAGGTAGCCCATCACCGAACGTCCGGTCGCCGCACCGAAAGCCCGCGTCACGTGAAAGCGCGACACGCCGCTGCTGTTGGCGACATCGTCGAGCGAGATGGCCTCCGGCAGATGGCTTTCGACGAACCACAGCGCTTTCTCGGTCGGGTTCATATGGCTCCTTGCTGTGGGACTCCGCATTGGCCAGGTCATGGTATCGCTTCCTGGTGGAGGCAGTTTGATCGAAATTGCGCACCGCGCAATGCGACGGTGGTCGGCAAGTCCAAGGCGTTGGGCGAAGGGCTTGACGGGAGCAGGCGTTGTCTTTTAAGTAGTAACGTTATTACATTACGAGATTCGGTATGCTCGTTCTGACAAGACCATTGCTCGCGGGGCACTCCGAACCCCGGAAACTTATTGCGCTGGGATTGGCGGAAAACTAGGGGGGCTGACTGATGGTCCCCAAGCCGAAAGGCGAGGGGTGAAAAGGGAACACGGTGAGATCTTCGGATCGAGGCCGTGGCTGCCCCCGCAACTGTAAGCGGCGAGCAAAATCCGAAAATGCCACTGGCCGGCAAGGCTGGGAAGGCAGGATGGCGCAAGGACCCGCGAGCCAGGAGACCTGCCATCGCACGAGTTGACCGGACGGGGTGTGCCGGGAGGAGACGTGGACATCGGTCTTGTCGGCCGGTCCAGCTTCCTTCCGTCGCCATTGAGAAAGTGACGGTAAGTTGGACGCCTGCCAGCCTCTTCTTGAAGCGCGTGAACTGAGCGCCACGGCGAATGGCCAGCGCCTGGTCAGTGCGGTCAGCCTTTCGGTCGCGGCGGGAGACCGCCTCGCTATCATCGGTCCCAACGGCGCCGGCAAGACGACGCTGCTGCGCATGCTATGCGGCACGCTGCGTCCGAGCGCGGGAGATGTGAGATTTTCCGGACGCCGGCTGGAGACGTTTCCGGCCGCCGAGCGGGCGCTGCACATGGCGGTCGTCGGCCAGACCGATCAGCCCGATCCGCGGCTTGCCGTGATCGACTACGTCGGACTTGGGCGGGTCCCGCATGCCTGCTGGCGACGCAGGAGCGAGCAACGCGACGTCGTCGTCGAAGCGCTTCGCAGAACCGGCCTGCTGCCGCTGCTCGGCCGCACGATCGGCTCGCTGTCGGGTGGTGAGCGGCAACGCGCCCAGCTGGCGCGCGCCATCGCCCAGGAGCCGAAAATCCTGTTCCTCGATGAACCGACCAATCATCTCGATCCGCGCGCCCGCAGCGAACTTCTCGAACTCGTATCGCAGCTTGGCATGACCGTCGTGGCGGTGCTGCATGATCTGTCGCTGGTCACGCCATTTGCCACCAGGGTCGCGGTGATGAACGAGGCCCGCCTGCAGGCACTCGCCCGTCCGCGCGAGGCGCTGACCAAGCAGTTGATTCGCGAGATTTTCGGCGTCGAGGTGCTTCGGCTGCGCCATCCGACCGAAGACCGCGAACTCACGGTGTTCGAAGTCCCGAACCGTGCCTCTTCTGATCCAACCAAGGAGCAACATCCGTGAAACGCCTCGCACTGTCTTTTGCCTCTATGCTGCTTGCCCAGACCGCCTTCGCTTTCCCGGTAACAGTCGACAGCTGCGGCACGCCGCTGACGTTCGACGCCGCGCCGAAGCGCGCCGTCATCCAGGATATGAACATGGCCGAGATGGCCTTCGCTCTGGGGCTGCAACCGTCGATCGGCGGCCTGACCGGCATCACCGGATGGTACAAGGTCGGTCCGGAATTCAAGGCCGAGCAGGGCGCGATCCCGGAACTTGCGCCGAAATATCCGACGCTCGAAAACCTGGTCGCGGTCGAGCCCGATTTCTTCTTCGCCGGCTGGTATTACGGCATGAAGCCGGGCGGCGACGTAACGCCAGATACGCTGGCGCCGCACGGCGTCAAGACGCTGGTGCTGACGGAAAGCTGCGTCCATCTCGACAACAACCGCCCCGCCGCCTCGATGGACCTGCTCTACGGCGACATCGAAAAGCTGGGCAGGATTTTCGGCAAGCAAGCCAAGGCGGAAAAACTCGTTTCAGGCTGGAAAGCGCAACTCGCCGATATCACGGCAAAGGTCGGCGACCGCGAGCGGACGCGGGTGTTTCTCTACGACTCCGGCGAAGACAAACCCTTCACATCAGGCAAGTTCGCGATCCCCAGCGCCATGATCGCCGCTGCCGGCGGCGACAACATCATGGCCGACATGCAGACGAGCTGGGGCAACACGGACTGGGAAACGGTCGCTTCCCGCAATCCGCAGTTCCTGATCCTGCTCGACTACCAGGACGGCGGCGGTTACAGGAAACTGCTCGACTTCCTCAAAGTCCATCCGGCAATGAAGGAGACCGATGCGGTCAGGAACGAGCGCTTCGTCGCGCTGCGCTATGCCGAGCTGACGCCCGGACCTGCTAACATCGAGGCGATCGGCAAGATCGCCAGCGCGATACACCCGGAAGCCTTCTGAGCTTGCGCCACAGGGCATTCGAAATGGCCATGGCAGCAGGAGCGGCAGCAATCGCCGCGCTTGCTCTGCTGTCGATCGCCTATGGATCGACGGTCATAGCGTTGAGCGACGTGATTGCTGCGCTCGGACATGCGGCCGGGCTGGACGGAGACCTCGTGCCCGGCTCGCTCGGCAATATCCCGGTTGCCAAGATTGTCGTCGATCTCAGGCTGCCGCGCACCATCATGGCGATCTGTGTCGGCGCCGGGCTGGGCGTCATCGGCGCGCTGCTGCAGACGGTAACCCGAAACGACATCGCCGATCCGTTCCTGTTCGGCCTGTCCTCCGGTGCCGCGGCCGGCGCTGTTTCCGTCATCACCATTTTTGGCGACCGTTTCGGCATCTGGACGTTGCCGGTTGCCGCCTTCACCGGCGGCATATTGGCCGCCGGCATCGTGCTTTTGCTGGTTTCGCGGGTGAGGGGGCAAGGCCCCGAACGGCTGATACTGGCCGGGCTTGCCGTCTCGTTCATGTTCGTCGCCCTGACCAACTATCTCGTCTTCGCCGGAGACCAGCGCGCCGCTCACTCGGTATTGTTCTGGACGATGGGCGGGCTCGGCCTGGCGCGATGGGACAATGTCGGGCTGGCTGCTCTTGGCGCGGGCACCATTCTTGCCTATGGCCTGTGGAACCATCGCAAGCTCGACGCCTTCCTGGCCGGCGAGAATGCTGCCGAAAGCCTCGGCGTGCCGGTTGTGCGGATGCGCAGGACGGCGTTTCTCGTCGCTGCCTTCTCGACGGCGATCCTGGTCTCGGTCGCAGGTGTCATCGGTTTCGTCGGGCTGATGATCCCGCATCTGTCCCGGCCCTTGGCCGGCCCGTTGCATCTGCGCCTGATTGCAAGCTGCGCCCTCTTCGGAGCGGTGCTGCTGCTGGCAAGCGACCTTCTGGCGCGCACGCTGCTGCCGCCGCAGGAACTGCCGATCGGCATCATCACCAGTTCGGTCGGCGCTTTCTTCGTGGTCACCATGCTCATTCGCAACCGTTCATGATGGGCTGCCATGCACACTTGCCGGCTTCTGGCACAATGCCGAGTCTTTGGACTGACTTCTGGGACCGGCGCAGCGCGCCGAACCGCCTGTCGAGATTTTCACCGGCAGGATCGGCCATCATGTGCGATGGGCCTGCACGAGATTGGCTCCCCCTTCTCCCCTTGTGGGAGAAGGTGGCCGCGAAGCGGCCGGATGAGGGNACCCCTCAACCGTCTCGGCGCTGCGCGCCGATCCACCTTCTCCCACAAGGGGAGAAGGCAAGAACTGCGCCATGCCCCGGTCGGCATCGACCCGGTTCACATGCCATTAGTATATCTGGACCACTATGCGGTCGCTTAGCTTGCAGCGAGCTTTCCTTGCTTTGCGCCAGGCGCCGAACCGGAGGAACTGTGTTTGGTCACGAAATCATCGAGGCAAGCCGCCCAGGCGCCCGAATCGACCGAGCTTGCCACGCTGGCGAAACTGGCGGGCTCCTCGTACGAGACGCTCGAGCGCGAACTCAGGGCTACGATCGCAACACTCGAGCAACAGGCGCTGCGATTCGAGACGGCGATCGACAACATCTCGCAAGGCATCTGCTTTTTCGACGCCGCTGAACGGCTGATCCTGTGCAACCGCCGCTATGCGGAAATTTACCGCATCGCGCCCGAACACTTGCGCCCCGGCCGGACGCTGGGCGAAATCGTCGAACGCCGCATCGCTGCCGGGACATCCGCGATGGCCAGCGACGCTTATCTCGCATTCGCCCGAGCGGTCAATTCGGGCACGACCTTGAGAAACTGGACCGCCAATCTCACCGACGGCCGGACAATTCAGATCTGCCATCAGCCGATGCCTGACGGCGGATGGGTGGCCACGCATGAGGACATAACGGAACTCACCGCCAATCGCCTGATCGTCGACGAGCGCATCTCGCTGCAAACGCTGATCGACTGGGTGCCCGACTACCTGTGGGTGAAGGACACCGAAAGCCGCTTCGTCGTCGCCAACAGGGCCATTGCTTCCGACAGCGGCAAGGCCAAAACCAGTGACATGATCGGTTTGACCGATTCCGATCTTCATGCCCCCGACCTTGCGCAGAAGTTTCGCGCCATCGAGCAAGGCGTGCTGCGCAGCGGACAGCCGATGATCGATGAGGAAGAGTTCGTTGTCGATGCGTCAGGCGCCGGCAAATGGTTTTCGTCGACGAAGGTGCCGTTGCGCAATGTTCAAAACGATATCTTCGGTCTGGTCGGCATCGCCCACGACATCACCGCCCGCAAGCAAGCGGACACCCTTCGAGACGGGCAGGCGCAGATACTGGAAATGATCGCGACGAGCGCCCCGCTCGAAGATGTGCTCGACTGCCTCATGCGCCTCGCCGAGTCTCAGTTGACGGGGATATTCGGTTCCGTCCTGTTGCTCGACAAGGATGGCAGCCACTTGCGGCACGGCGCCGCGCCGAGCTTGGCAAAGGCCTATACGAGCGCCATCGACGGGATCGCCGTCGGCCCCAAAATGGGATCCTGCGGAACCGCTGCCTACCGGCGCGAGCCAGTCATTGTCGCGGACATCATGCACGACCCGCTTTGGCACGATCACTGCGAATTGGCGGCGGCCTATGGCTACCGTTCGTGCTGGTCGACCCCGATCCTGTCGCACCAGGGCGCTGTGCTGGGCGCCTTTGCCATGTACTCGACGACCGTGCGCGAGCCGACCGCGGCCGAGACCCGGCTCATCGATTTCACGACGCGTATTGCCGGGATCGCCATCGAGCGCAAGCTGGCCGAAGATCGGATCCACTTCATGGCCAACCATGATGTGCTGACCGGACTGCCCAATCGCGCTCTGCTCGAGGACCGGCTTTCGCAGGCGATCCTCTACGCGCAGCGATACGATCGCTGGGTGACGGTGGTGTTCATCGATCTGGACAATTTCAAACTCGTCAATGACACGCTTGGCCACAATGCCGGGGACGAGCTGTTGAAGACCGTAGCCGGCCGTATCGTCGAGCGCGTAAGGGCGACCGATACGGTCGTGCGGCTTGGTGGCGACGAATTCGTCGTCGTTCTGTTCGATCAACCGACGAATGTCGATCTCATCTCCGAGACCCTGCAAGCAATTCGGGCGGCGATTGCAGAGCCGGTTCAGCTCGGAGCACATCGGCTGAGGGCGACGGCCAGTATCGGCATCGCCAGCTACCCCAAGGATGGGACCAACCCCGACACGCTGCTGGCCAATGCCGATGCGGCCATGTATCGCGCCAAGGAATTCGGCCGCGACAATTTCCAGTTCTACGCTCCCGAATTCAACACCAGAGCGCATGAGAAATTCGTGCTTCAGGAGGACTTGCGTAACGCCCTGGCCCGTTCGGAATTCACGCTGTTTTATCAGCCGCAGGTCGACCTTCGGTCGGGCCTCGTCTTTGCCGTCGAAGCGTTGCTTCGCTGGAATCATCCGACGCGGGGCATGATGGCACCGAACGCCTTCATTCCGACGGCCGAGGAGACAAGTCTGATCGTGCCGATCGGCGATTGGGTCCTGCACGAGGCCTGTCGGCAGAACAAGGCATGGCAGGATGCCGGCCTGCCGCCGATGACCGTCTGCGTGAATGTGTCGACGCGGCAATTCAGGGAAAAGAACCTGATCGGCCGCGTCGCCGATGCCCTGAAAGTCAGCGGTCTGGAGGCCAGATATCTCGAGCTGGAGGTGACCGAAAGCCTGATCATGCAGGATATCGACCTGGCGGTCGCAACGATGAACCAGCTGCAAAACCTGGGCGTTCAGATCTCGATCGACGATTTCGGAACAGGCTACTCCAGCCTCAGTGCGCTCAAGACCTTTCCAGTGGCGCGGCTGAAAATCGACAAGTCGTTCATCAACGATATCGCTGCTGACGAAAACGACCAGGCTGTCGCCAGCGCCGTAATATCATTGGGTCAAAATTTGAATCTGAGGGTCATTGCCGAGGGCGTCGAGACGGACGATCAGGTGGCCTTCTTGCGCAAGAACAACTGCGATGAAATGCAGGGCTATCATTTCAGCGAGCCGGTTTCGGCCCCTGACATCGAGAAAATGCTCAGTGGCGAACCCATGGATTGACGGGTCGACCATGATCTCCTCAGCCAAGGCGGCATTGCCGCCAGCGCGGATTGCCCTGTGCCCGCGTTGCTATTTGCCCAGGACAAGGCTCCAGTAACGCCGCGAGCTGTCGCGGCCGTCCCGCACATAGGCCAGGCCGAAGCGGGTGAAGCGCGGGTCGAGCATGTTGCGGCGGTGGCCGGCCGAATGCATCCAGATGTCGAACAGCTTCTGCTGATCGAAACGGCCATCGGCGATGTTTTCGGCGGCAGCACCGGCAATGCCGTTGCCCTTGACGCGCAAAGCAAATCCCTTGCCCCAGCCGGTCGAGTGGGTCATGCGGCCGCCGCGCGCCATATAGCCGGACTGCTGCAGGGCTGCCTGTTCGAGCTGACGGTCGGGAACAAGCGGTTCGAGGCCGGCTGAGGCGCGGATGCCCGCCAGCGTGCCGACGGCGGAGGCGGAGACCCCGGCGCCTTCGCCGGTGGGCAGCACAGTGGCGCAAGCGGCAAGCCCGGCCAGTGCGGCAAGGCCGGCAGCTCTAAGCAGCATTCGCCTGTTTGGCGTCGGGCGCATTTCGTCAGAGCGGGGTTCTAGGGATGGTTGATTGGCGGTGTCGGTGAGCGTCATGCCTGCCTGACATAGCGGCAATAGTGGCTTTTGCCGGGCAGGCGTTCAGAAATCTCGCTCGCTGCCCCCTTGGCCGTCCGCGAACCCCGCTGATGCGCGCTGCGGCGCGATATTCTCCAAGCTTGCCGCCCAACCACCCCGGTAGCCGCATTGCTCAAGGGCGCTCCTGGCGGCTATCTGGCAGACACCTGGCTGATCCCGGTATCGATCCAGGCACGCGTCTGTTCCAGAACTTCATCCGAAAGCGCGGGATCGTCGATAGCCCGGGCGAGGATCACTGCCCCCACCATCGCTGCCCAGCATCCGATCGCTGTGCGGCGTCTGTCTGCCGGATCCAACTCCGGCAGCGTCTTGCCGATACGGTCGATCTGCGAGCGAAGGCCTTCGGTCATGGCCGAGCGTGCAGCCGGGGTCTGATGGCGGATGTCCGCAACAAGGCCCGCTGTCGGGCAACCACCGGCGGCATTGTCGCGATGCCGGGGCGAAAGATAGGCATCTGCATAGGCGCGAAGGTCGCCCCCTCCGCTTGAGTCTGCGGCGATGACATGGGCAAGGGTTTGGGCGATCAGGTCGTCCTTCGAGCTGAAATGGCCATAGAAGCCGCCATGGGTGAGCCCAGCGGCTTTCATCACCTCCGCCACGCTGACCGCGTCGAACCCCTTGTCGCGAAACAGCCGGCTGGCAACATCCAGAATTCGGCGGCGGTTCTCCGCCATCTGTTCCCGACTGACCTTCATTTCAAAATCCTCCGCCGGCGCCGTTGACATTTACATGATGGGTATCATATTTACCTGCATTCATGATGATCGTCATGAATATAGAGTCCATCAGCGAAAAGAGCAATGCCATGACCATTCCGTCAGTCCTCATAACCGGCGCCTCCACCGGCATCGGAGCCGCCTATGCCGAGCGCTTCGCGCGCCGCGGGCACGACCTCGTGCTGGTTGCCCGTGACAAGGCACGAATGGAGGCCTTGGCGGCCCGTCTAAGTCAGGAAAACGGCGTGGCGATCGATATCATCCAGGCGGATCTTACGCAGCCTGCCGAGCTTGCAGCGGTGGAGACGAGGCTGCGCGAGGACGCCAGCATCGGAATTCTCCTCAACAATGCCGGAACGGCCATCGGCGGAAGTTTTATCGAGCAGAGCACCGATGACGTAGCGCGGCTGGTTGCGCTCAATACGACCGCGCTTCTGCGGCTTGCCAGCGCCATTGCCCCGCGTCTTGCGGCGGCCGGCGAAGGTGCGATCGTCAACATCGGCTCCGTGGTCGGCCTGGCGCCGGAGTTCGGCATGACGGTCTACGGCGCAACCAAAGCCTTCGTGCTGTTTTTGTCGCAGGGACTCAGCCTCGAGCTCGCGCCGAAGGGTGTCTACGTCCAGGCCGTGCTTCCCGCCACGACGCGAACGGAGATCTGGGGACATGTCGGCGCCGACGTCAACACGCTTTCCAACGTGATGGAGGTCGACGATCTGGTGGATGCGGCGCTGGTCGGCTTCGACCGCCGCGAGCTGGTGACCATCCCGCCGCTACCCGATGCCGGGCAGTGGGACGCGCTTCAGGCCGCACGCCAGGCCATGCTTCCGAACTATCGGAACGAACATCCCGCCGAGCGGTACCGCACGGTCGCCTGAGCACCAACGATCCCGTTTCGATAGACGACCCGCCGCGGCGGGGACAAACAAAGGTGACCTATGACAAGCACAACGCTGTTTGAGCCCTATACTCTCGGCTCGCTGACCCTCTCCAATCGTATCGTCATGGCGCCGCTGACGCGCAATCGCGCTGGCCCGGGCTTCGTTCCAGGCGATCTCGCCGCGCAGTATTACGGCCAGCGCGCGTCGGCCGGCCTGCTGATTTCCGAGGCCACGCAGATCTCGCAGCAGGGACAGGGCTACCAGGACACGCCCGGCATCTACACCCAGGCGCAGATCGGCGGCTGGCGCAAGGTCACCGACGCCGTGCACGCCAAGAGCGGGCGGATTTTCCTGCAGCTCTGGCATGTCGGTCGCGTCTCGCACGTCGATCTGCAGGAGAACGGCGCCGCCCCCGTCGCGCCCTCGGCGATCCGGGCCGCGACCAAGACCTTCGTCGGCAACGGCTTTGTCGACGTTTCGGAGCCCCGCGCACTCGAACTGGATGAATTGCCGGGCATCGTGGAGGATTTCCGCAAAGCAGCTGCGAACGCCATCGAGGCCGGCTTCGATGGCGTCGAGATTCACGGCGCCAACGGCTATCTGCTGGACCAATTCGCCAAGGACGGCGCGAACCTCCGCACGGATGCTTATGGCGGATCGGTCGAGAACCGCGCCCGGCTGATGCTGGAGGTTGCGACTGCGGTGGTCGAGGAGATCGGCGCTGAGCGCACCGGCATCCGGATTTCGCCCATCTCGCCCGCCAACGGCGTCTCGAGCAGCGCTCCCCAGGCGCAGTTTGACTATATCGTCGATCAACTCGATGCTTTGGGCATCGTCTACATCCATGTCGTCGAGGGCGCCACGGGCGGATCGCGCGATGTCGCGCCGTTCGACTTCGGATCACTCCGCCGGCGCTTCAACAACACCTATATCGCCAATAACGGCTATGACCTTGAACTCGCGGGGTCGCGGCTTGCCGACGGCAAGGCGGACCTGTTCGCCTTCGGGCGACCGTTCATCGCCAATCCCGATCTTGTGGAACGGCTGCAGACGCGCGCGCCGCTGGCCGTGTTCGATCAGGCGACGCTCTATGGCGGCGGCTCCGCCGGCTATACCGACTATCCCGTGATCGCTGCTTCAAGCCAGCCATGAGCCATCAGGGTGCCGCGCCCGCGCGGCCATCCCACGTCGACAGCAGCGCCGGCGCCTTCGCCGGTGGGCAGCACGGTGGCGGCAAGGCGGCCTGCCTGACATAAACGCGATCCTGGCTGGCAAATAGATCGGGCGTGGATTGTTCCAGGCCCGATCAAATCAGCGCTCGGGCAGTTCAGGCCCTCGGTATCCCCGGCAGGGGAGCGACCAGCTCGTCGTCCGCCCCGTCTGCCTCCTCGAACAGACCGGCCCCGTCAGCATCCGTTTCCCGCGGCCGCGTCGAGACCAGATCCTTCAGAGAGCCACCGGCGCCGGCGATGCCGGCTTCCTTCAGGAGCGCGTCGATCAGAGACTTGTTGCCGGTGAACTTCAGCAACTGATCGGCCAGATCGCCCGGGCCCGAACGCCCGCCTTCGCCGCCCGAGCGACCGCCCGAAAATCCCGCCGTGTCGAACACGCGGATGCTATCGATACGGCTCGCCGGCTCCATCAGCGCCTTTAATGCTTCCGGCAGCATGGTGATCCGCGCCTGCGTCAGTTCAAGCTGGATCAGCCGGTCGGAGAGCAGGTTGCGCGCTACGTTCGTCGCGCGGATGGTCGCGGCCTCCGCCTCGCCTTCCGCGATCACGCCTTCGGCGCGGACCTTCATCGCTTCCGCCGCCGCGCGGGCTTCTACCAGCGCCGCCTCGGCGCGGTCTTCCGCCGCTGCCTTTTCGGCGCTCGCGCCAACTGTCACCGACACAGCCTCAGATTCCGCCGCTTCCTGTGCTTGCAGAACGGCGATCTGCCTGGCACGGTCGGCGATTTCGCGTTCTCGCGCCGTCTGCACCTTTTCTTCAGCCGCAACCGTCAGCGCCTCGGCCTCGCGGGCCTTGGCTTCAGCCTGGCTGGTTTCCTGGCTCTTCTTGGCGATGGCCACCGCCATATTCTGGCGCGACAATTCAACCTCGCGCTCAGAGTTGATGCGCGCCTCTTCCTTGGCGCGCTGCGCTTCCGCCGCATGCTCGGCGATCTCGCGTTCGCGCGCGATCTGGGCGGCCTGTTCGGCGAGCTTCGCCGCTTCCTCGGCCTTGGCCATTTCGGAGCGGGTGGAGGCCTGCTTGGAGACTACGTCGCGCTCCTGCTCCAGCCGCGCCTCTTCCTCTTGCCGCTTCAACGCGTACTTTTCGCGCGAGGCGTTCAGGTCCTGCTCGGCAATCGCCACTTCGGTCTTCCGCGTCACCTCGTTGCGCTCCTTGCGGCGCTGTTCGGTGATGGTTGTCAGCTTGGCCAAACCGACGGCGTCGAAGGCGTTGGTTTCGTTGAAGAACTCACGCGGCGTCTGGTCGAGGCCCGTCAACGACACCGATTCCAGCTCCAGCCCGTTCGAGCGCAGATCGGTCTCGACTGCGTCCTGCACCGCCTTAACGAAGTCCGAGCGATTCTCATGCAGCTGATCGAGCGTGTTGCGCGCGGCGACGGAGCGCAGCGCGTCGACCAGCTTGGCTTCCACCAGATCCTGGATTGCCTTCGGGTCGTTGACACGGTCGCCCAGTGTCTGCGCAGCGAGGCCGATGCCGTCATCCGTGCCGTCGACGCGTACGTAAAACTCGGCACGGATGTCGACGCGCATGCGGTCAGAGGTGATGAAGGCGTCCTCGCGGCGGCGGTCGACCACCAGCTTGACGGTGTTGAGCTTGACCTTCGCCAGCGCATGCAAGATGGGCAGGATCAGCGCGCCGCCGTCTTTGACCACTCTGCGGCCGCCGACGCCGATACGCACGAAGGCCTCGTCACGTTCGGCGCGCTGGTAGAGCCGCCCGAGCACAAAGCCGATCACCGCGATCACGAAGAGAACGATGCCGACCCAGATCAGAAATTGAACCATATTGTCCATAACTTGCCCCCAGATTTGAAAGTGTTTGATGTTCAGCTTTGCCCAAAGCTCTGGCTAGATGTGCTCCTCGAACGGCACTACCAGCCAGACACGACCAGGTCCCTCGGCGGCTTTCACCACCACGACTAAGGCGCCTTTCTCGATTTTGATTCCCGCGTCTGCGGGCCGCGCCCGCAGCGTATGCAATTCGCCATGCTCATCGCGCACTCGGATCGAGCCGGGCCGACCGTCGTCCAGCGGCCCGAGCGTGACCGTGCCGCGACGCCCGACCAGATGATCGTGGTTGACGGCGTAGCTCTCGTCCTGCGGCAGGAGATGAGCGATCCAGCCGCCGGTGATCTTCGTGACCATCACCGCCGCCGGCGCCGCGCCAAAAGCGTAGCTCCACGCCGGCAAGGCCGGGAAGATCTGCCACAGCATGATGCCGACCATGCCGAACGTGACCAGCAGAAGCAGTATCAGGATGGCGAAGGGTACCCGACCGAAATTCAACCAATCGAATACGTCGCCCAGATGTGTGGCGTCGAGGAGGTGGTCGACCGCGCCGTCTTCGCCGCCACCATGGTCAAAATGCCCGGCTCCAACAAAGAACAGGACGATCTGCAGGACACCCAGCAACATCCCTGCCAGCAATGGATAGAGATAGAGCGCCGGCGCGTGGAGAATTTCTGCCATCGGCGCTACTTCTTACCCTTGAGTTCGCTGCGCAGAGCCGCCAGCCGGTCGTCAATGCGGCGCTGGCGCCCAAATTCTTCGAGTTCGACAAGATCGTTGTCGCGCGGCTTGCCAGCGGGCAGGTCGGTCAGCCGCGCCACGCTGGAAAGCGCGGCCGCAATGCGATCCTCCGGTGCGGGTTTGCGGAACCCGCCGCCAGCGTTGCCTGCCGTGCCCGGGTTCTGCGCCTCGCGGGCGCGACGCGCTATCTTCACCCGCTCCTCGGAATCGCGGCGGGCCGCACTTGCGGCGCTCAGCGCGCCTCGCGCTTCGTCAATGCGCACATCAACATCTTGGATCAGCTTGTCGATAGAGGCGGCCTGCGCGTCGATGTCGTCCTGACGGCCAATACCGGCCCGTGCGAGGTCTTCGCGGCCCTCTTGCAGGGCGACACGGATATTCTGGTCCAGCCCCTCGCGTTCCTCGGTCAGGTCGTCCTTCTGCAGGGTGTAGCGCTTGCGCTCGGCGATAAGCGCTGCGAGGTTGGATTTCAACTCGTCGGCGGCCTTGTCGATCTCGCGGATCGCTTGTTCGGCCACCGCCTCGGGAGCCTTCTTCTCAAGGCCGTCGATCACGGTTGCGACTAGGCCGGCGGCGAGGCGCGAAACGCGCCCGGAAATGGATTCGGTCTGCATGGCTTCGATCTCCCTGTGTTGCATGTCCGCCGACAGCGGAACGGTGAGCAGATAGGCCCCGTTATCCCGTACGAGATGGGAAAGTTGCGCCTTCTCCTGGCTGTCGGAGTAGCCGGTGGCCAGGAATCCCGCGATCACACGCCCCTCAACGGTAGAAATCGAAACCTTGTCGACGCCCTTGAAGGACATGAGCTTGTCGTCAAGCGGCAGCCGGTCGGGCGACCAGGCGCCGGAGGCGTATTCGCGAATGCCATTGGTCACCAGTCGCGCCGGCAGGCCCGTCTCGGCGCGGATCGCTTCATAGGCGAGCTTCTGGAGTTCAAACGTGTTGGTGCGTTGGCTAGAGGCGGTGCGATCCAGGATGTCGTGCATGACGGCATAAGCCGCGAAAGTCATGTCGATGGCGCGTTCGCCAGCGCGGCTCAGGATTAGCTTGTATTGCGCGGTCTTCATATGATTCTCCCCTCAATCACCCAACAAGTGATTGAGGGGATTTCAAGTGACAATCACCAAAAACGTGATTTAGTGATAGGCGGGTTAACACGTGTGTTGTTTGGTAACCGCAGGTGTTGGCCAGTAGACAACGTCTGGCGCTGCGCGCTCCCTGAGGTATTCGGCCCGGTCGGCTGATTCCACCCAAGCAGTTGCACAACGTATAGTTGCAATCGCCAAATTTCCCCCACTGCTTACTCCGCCGCCACCAGCCTTGGCGCCGATGAGACCCGGCCGGCCCGATCGTCCTCGGTATCTTCCCACCAGTCGCCTAAGGCGTCGATGAGCGGCACAAGCTTGAGACCCGCTGCGGTGAGATCATAGTCGACGCGTAGCGGATAGCCGGCATGCGCCGTTCGCCGCACGATCCCGGCTTCCTCCAGCTTGCGCAGTTCCAGCGCCAGAATGCGGTGCGACACGGTCGGGTTGTCACGCCTCAGGTCGCTGAAGCGCTTGGTCCCGTCCTTCAGATAGTAGAGCAGCAAGGTCGGCCAGCGACCGCTGAGCACACGCATGGCCTCTTCGATCGGGCAGCTTGAGACGACATCTTTCATGGCGGATCCTGGTTACAAAATAGTGCGTAATTTACATGGGGCGACCAGCGTTTAGGGTCAAGCTTCGCTGCGCTGCGTGATCCCTGAACATGGAAGAGACAAAGAAATGGAACCTATCCTCCTTTACGGCGTCCCGGCGGGAAGTTCGATGGGGCTCGTCGCTGCTTTTGAACGCCTCGGACAGCCCTACCGCCTGTGCCGCGTCGACATGCTCACCGAAATGAAGAACGACGCCTATGCCCGCATCAACGGCCGTCAGGAAACGCCGGTGATGATCACCGACGAAGGCAGAGTGCTCACCGAGACCATGGCGATTGCCGCTTGGCTCGAAGCCCGCGACACGCAACGTCGCATCAGCTTCGACCCGCGCTCGCCGGAAGCCGACCGGATGCATCAGCTGATGGCTTTCGTGAACACCGGTTTCACCGCCGCTTTCACCCCGCTCTGGGCTGCCTATGAAATGGAATCGGCCGAACCGGCCCTGCTGGCGACCTTGCGTGACTTCGGCCGCCAGGCCGTTGCCGAACGCCACGACCGGCTTGAGGCGATGATCGGCGACACCGACTTTCTGGTCGGCGACCGCCTGACGTTGGCCGATACCACGTTGATCGGCGTGGCACGTTGGGCGGAGTTCCACCAGGCGGTCGACGGCGCCGCCTATCCCAGGCTGGCAGCGCTGCGCCGTCGGATCGAAAGCAATCCGGACGTGCGGTACGCGCAGGCCATCGAGGACGGCGAAACGCCGGCGGGGTCGGGTGCCTGCCTTGGCCACGTTCCGCTGGCCGAGGTGATTGAACGATTTGGTGTCTAGCACACGCCAGCGGCGCGGCACGAACACGGCCTGTGCCGCGCCGCGCATGCTCAACCCCACCCGATTCGCGACAAGCACATCGAATTCGGCTATCATGCCATCGCTCTTGAAGTGGCAGCTACGGGCGGCCATCCTGGCGGTGGCCGCCCCCTGAATACGGGAGAATGGGTATGGCCAGCTTTCATGTCATGTCGGACGCGCGTGGGATGCACGTGCAGCCCAGGGTGCGCCGCATCACCACGGCGGACCTGATCGATGTGCTGCGGCTCGGCGTCGAGGATTTTTGGGCAAAGCCATCGCATTACGTCTTCCTGTGCCTGATCTATCCGGTGGTCGGATTGATCCTGGCGCAGTGGACGACATCCGGCGCCTACGCCATCCAGCTGCTTTACCCGTTGATGTCCGGCTTCGCCCTGCTTGGACCGTTCGCCGCGATCGGCCTGTACGAGATCAGCCGCCGCCGCGAGCTCGGCATGGACACGTCCTGGTGGCACGCGCTCGAGGTACGCCACTCGCCGGCGCTGCCGGCGATCGCGGTCCTCGGCATCATGCTGGTGGCACTGTTCCTGCTCTGGCTGTTCACCGCGCAATCGATCTACACCAGCCTGTTCGGCGCTCAGCCGCCGGCCTCGATCGGTGGCTTTGTGCGCGAGGTGCTGGCAACGCCCAAAGGCTGGACGCTGATCCTGCTCGGCAATGCGGCTGGTTTCGTCTTCGCCGCGATCGTGCTGGCGACGACCGTTGTCGCTTTCCCGCTGCTGCTCGACCGCGATGTCGGCGCGGTCTCGGCGATCGAGACCTCAGCACGGGCGGTGATGACAAACCCGCTGCAGATGGCCCTGTGGGGCCTGATGGTCGCCGTGCTGCTGGTCATCGGCTCGATCCCGCTGTTTGCCGGGCTCGCCGTCGTCATGCCCGTGCTTGGCCATGCGACGTGGCATCTCTATCGCAGGCTGGTCGAACCGGAGCGGGCGCAGCCGGACCGGCGGCCGATGTAGGCTGGAGCGGCGTTAACAGCCGAAGAATGCAGCGGCCCAAACAAAGCTGTTCGGTCGCTATCCTTCCGCGCCCCCCTCTGGCCTGCCCCCTTGCCACAACTTGGCATCTCCCCACGAGGGGGAGATCGGCAGCTTCTGCGCCTCGCCTCTTCTGCGGCGTTGGAGATTGGCGAAAGCCGTGCCGACATCCGATCTCCCCCCTTGTGGGGGAGATGTCCGGCAGGACAGAGGGGGCGCTGTTCCGCCAGCCTGTCATTTCCGGGTGCTTGCGCCCCCTTCAGCCGACCCCACCCCCTTCAGCCGACGATGCGCAGGTTCGACAATTCGTTGGCGATTTCCCTGAAATTGTCCGACAGCGTCGCCCCGGTCGCGTTCCAGAACAGCTTGGCCGGCTTGGTCGGATCGGTGGGATCCTTGCGGAAGCGCGAGTCCGAGGAGCAGGCCTTCAGCGCGTCGAGTGCTTTCTTGTCACCGGCATCGGTGGTCGACAGGTCGAGCGCAACGGTCATGACGAGAACGTTCGATTTCTTCGCGTTGCCGCAAAGGGTCTGCATCTGCTCGTCCAGCGCGGCGGTGTAGTTGGCGCCCGTGTAGGTCGTCTTGCCGATGTCGGTGCTTGTGTTCATGAACAGCCGCGTCACGCTTCCAGACCCCGGATATGTCAGGCCGGTGTAACCGTAAGCGGCATAGGTCGACCTGTTATTGGCGTAGCCGCTGTCGCTGACGGCGCTGTAGGTATTGGCGCCGTCGGTCAGCACGATGACCACTTTGTCGTTGCCTCTTTCAGTGTTCGGCCGGCCCGCAGTGAAAGGTTCGTTGCTCGACACCGTTCGCCAGCCCCAGGCAAGGCCTTCCGGCACGTTGGTGTTGCCGTTCGGCGCCATGGCGTCGATGGCGTTGTCGATCTCCTCTTTCTGGGCAAGCTGAGTCACGTCTTTGAGCGGCGTGATCGGGTTGGTCGTGCAGGACGAATTTGGGCCGTCGCCCGAGGCAGCCGACTTCGAGCCGTAAGGCTTGACCAGGAAATATTTGCGCATGTCCGACTGCCGCTGCGAAGCGGTTGGGCTGTCGGTGTAAGGCCAGTCGGCCCACCAGTTGTTGCCGTAACCATAGTTCAGATAGATCACGTCGTTAGCGCCGTCGCGGTTGAAATCGAGCCAGAGCGTGCCGGCCTCGTCGGGCGCAAACATCGGCACGAACAGCGTGGCAGGTGTGGCGGTATCAGGCGTCGTGTCGTCGTTGTTATACGGGTGCGGCCTCGCCCCCACGCAACCCTGCCAACTCGCATAGCGGCTGGTGGTGTAGATATATTCCGGGGTGGTCCAGTGGCCGCTGCTGCAGTTACCTTTCTTGTTATAGGTGTCGCAGATATACTGTTTCGTGTTAGGCACTTCTTCGCGGCCGGACTCGACGGTGATGTCGGCGTAGAGGCTGAAGCGGGTCAGTGGCTGATCCTCGGTGTCGCCCCAGCCGGTGCCGCGTTTGTACCAGACGCCGTTGAGCTTCTCGGCGTATCTGTCCGGATCGTTGGCGGCGGTCATCTTCGTCCAGTCGAAATCATCATGCTGGATCGGGGAGATGCCATCCTGGTCCATCCAGCTGTCCTGGTCATGGGTGGGACCGACATTGACCGAAGCAGCGAACGGCACCAGGGAGAACTGCACCGGTTTGCTGACCTGCTTCATCTGCTGTGCCTGCAGCGCCAGCGTATCGACAAGCTGTTTGGCGGCAGTCTTCAGCAGGTCTATTCGCCTCGCGCCGGTGCCGGAACCGAGTTCGTTCATCGAGCCGGAATTGTCGAGCACCAGAGCGACTTCCAGCGTGTTCTTGAGACGGATTTCCGAGCAATCCGTGAAAGTTGTAGCGCCGCTGGTGGTCCCGCCGCCCAGCAGCATGGCGGCGGCCGGCAGAAAATAGGGGTGATAGGTAAGGGCGCTGCAGAGCTTCAACGTGCCGCCACCCGCATTGCTGTTGGGCAGGGTGACGGTAAGCGACGTGTTGGCCGGATCGACGGGGCCGAGATTGGTTTCGAAGAAAGTCTGCGGCGTCGTCGGTTGCGCCGGAGACGACCTGCTGAGCCGTGGCGAGGCCGGCGGCGTCCAAAGCGTTCAACGTGGCGTGCTTCTGGCGCAGCAGTTCCGAGTAATCGACGCTGAGCGCCACTCCGCCCATCAGTGGCACCATCGTGATGACCGTCATCAGCGTATAGTTGCCACGCCGGTCCCTACCGAATTTTCGGATCATTGTCTTCAGCCCCTCGCCAAAACCCCTAGTCGGCGAAAGATGCCATCAATCCTTAAGTTTCAGATTGCTGAAAACATCCAAGATCGGCTTGCCTTTTTCAAGGCTCGTTAACCACGCCGCCGATGCCGGCATTGCTGCGCGCGGCTGGACCGCCCGCCGAAGCCTTCAGAATGGGGAAGTCTCGGCAAGAGCGGCTTGCGCGCTTGCCTTCGTCAGTGCCAAGGCAATCCTGAAACCAGGGCAATCCTGAAAAATGTGAAAGCTGGTGACAGGGTCAAGTGCTTCGGTTAATGCGAACCTGCCGCGGTGGACCCCTGCCGCGGCGGACGTCGGCGGCGACGCTCGCAACCATCATGATTTGGGAAACGATATGGCGGACTCGCCCGATATCATCGGCTCGCTCGCGGATTTGTCGGGAGCCTATTGTGCCATCCTGTGCGACGTCTGGGGTGTGGTCCACAATGGCGAACGGCATTTTCCGGCCGCGGCTCTGGCGCTGGGCACCGCGCGCGAGGCGAAGATACCTGTCGTGCTGATCACCAATTCGCCGCGGCGCAGCGCCGATGTGGTGGCGCAGATGAATGCGATCGGCGTTCCCTCTGCGGCCTATGACCGGGTCGTCACCTCCGGTGACGTGACCCGCGACCTGATCATGGAGGGGCCGCGAAAGATCTTCCACATTGGCGCCGATCGCGATTTCACGCTCTATGACGGGCTTGATGTCGAGCTGGTCGAGGAGTTCGAGGCGTCCGGCGTGGTCTGCACCGGGCTGTTCGACGACGAGGTCGAGAAGCCGGAGGACTACGCCGATCTTCTGCGGCGGCTGCGCGCCAGGAACCTGCCCTTCATCTGCGCCAATCCCGATATCGTGGTCGAGCGCGGCGAGCGGATGATCTGGTGCGCCGGAGCCTTGGCCCGCGACTATGCCCAGCTCGGCGGGCGCACGCTGATCGCCGGAAAACCTTATGCCCCGGTCTATGACGTCGCGATGAAGGAGATCGCCGACCTGCTCGGCCGCCCGGTCGAGCGCTCGGACGTGCTGGCTATCGGCGACGGCATGATGACCGACATCAAGGGCGCTGCCGACAATGGCTTCGACGTGCTCTACGTGTCGGGCGGCATCCATGCCCGCGACTACGGCGATCCGCTACAACCGGATCCGGCCAGGCTGATCGCCTTTCTGGAAAGGCATGGCTACCGGCCGGTCGCGGTCATTCCGAGACTGCAGTAGGCTCGCTCGATGACGGAAGCCTCGAAATGACGCAAGCCCCGAAATGACGGAAGCCTTCGAACGCGTTTCTGCCATCTCGCCGCTGCCGGCCCATTTGCGGGGTGGCGTGGTGGCGATCGGCAATTTCGACGGCGTCCACCGCGGCCACCAGGCCGTGCTCGAGCGCGCGCTGGCCGAGGCCCGCCGGCGCGGCGCGCCGGCGCTGGTGCTGACCTTCGAGCCGCATCCGAGAAAGGTGTTCCGGCCCGAGATTCCGCTGTTCGTGCTGACACCGCCGCCGATGAAGGCACGGCTGCTGTCGCATCTGGGCTTTGCCGCACTCGTCGAGCAGCCGTTCACGCGCGCCTTCGCCGCACTGTCGGCGGAAGCGTTCGTGACCGACGTGCTCGACAGCAATCTCGGCATCATTCACGCCGTGACCGGCTTCGACTTCCACTTCGGCAAGGACAGGCAAGGCGGCCCGGCCTATCTGATGGCGGCCGGCGAACGCCACGGCTTCGGCGTCACCCTGGTTGACGCCTTTCGCGACGAAGGCGCCGAAGTGGTGTCGTCGAGCCGAATCCGCGCGCTGCTGTGCGAAGGCGCGGTGGCCGAGGCCGCCGGCCTGCTCGGCTACCGCTTCACGGTCGAGAGCGAGGTGATCGGCGGCCAGCAGCTTGGCCGGACGCTCGGCTTTCCAACCGCCAATATGAGGCTTTCGCCGGAAGCCACTCTGAAGGAAGGGATTTATGCCGTCCGCTTCCGCCGCGCCGACGGTACGCTTCATGATGGCGTCGCCAGCTTTGGCCGCCGCCCGACCGTCGACGACAACGGCGCGCCGCTTCTGGAAACCTTCGTCTTCGACTTCTCCGGCGATCTCTATGGCGAGCTATGCGCGGTGTCCTTCTTCGGTTTCCTGCGCGCCGAGGTGAAGTTCGACGGGCTCGACGCGCTGGTCGCGCAGATGAAACGCGACGAGGCCGAGGCGAGGGCGCTGCTTGCCGGCGTCAGCCCGCTGTCCGAGCTCGACACGGCCATTGCTTTTTGAGCGAATTCGCCAGGCCGATCGCAGCGTCGCCTGACATTTGTCGTCACTTGACGTCTTGCCAATTTGGCGGGTATCGCCGAGGGTCATGCCCGTCCAGCGAGCAGCTTGCGCTGGATGCACGCCAAAAAAGTGAGTCAGCGTGTCGAGTTTAAATCAAAGTTTACTGAACCGGCGCCATGGCTCTTTGCAGGCAGGTTGTTCCCGCCGGTGTTTCGCGCGTATGGAGTGACGATGCGTTCTATCAAGGTATATCAGGTGGTCTTGGCCACCTTCCTGCTGGGCGCGCCCGGTGCCGCCGAAGCCGCCGATGGCGCCTTGGGCTGGCTGTCCGGCGACTGGTATCTGACAGTCGGCGCCACCGGCCTGGTCGCCCCCGATTTCGAAGGCAGCAAGAACTATATACTCAGCGCCCAGCCGATCATCTCGCTCGGCAAGGTCGGTCCTGCGGCCCGCTTCACCTCGCGCAACGACAACATCTCGCTGGGGTTGATCGACGAAGGCGGCTTCCGCGCCGGCCTGGCCGGAAAAATCCTGTTTTCGCGCGATGGCGACGACGCCGACGAACTGAGAGGCCTCGACCCGGTGCGCTGGGGCGGCGAGGCCGGCGGCTTCTTCGAATTCTATCCTTTGGACTGGTTGCGCGCCCGCGCCGAATTGCGGCACGGCATTCGCGCCCATAACGGCTTCGTCGCCGACATCGCCGCCGACGCATTCCACGATGTGACGCCGGAGGTCAGGATCTCGGGCGGGCCGCGCGTTTCGTTCGCCTCGTCGGATTATTTCGACGCCTATTACGGCGTCGACGCCGGGGAAGCCATAGCGTCGGGCCTCAGCCGGTACCGACCGGACGGTGGCGTGAAGTCGGCGGGCCTCGGCGGCGCGGTGACGTGGAAAGTGACCGAGCCGATGACGGCCAGCCTGTTCGCCGAATATTCGCGGCTGATGGGCCCGGCGGCCGATTCCAGCCTGGTCAAGGAGCGCGGCTCAAGGGATCAGTTCACGATCGGCGTGTCGACGACCTATCGCTTCGATTTCTCGATGTGATGTCGCAGGTTGTGTATTGCGCGCAGCCGCATGGCTCAGGCGACTATGCCGTAGGCGATGCGGTTGAGTTCGTCTTCCACAAGCGTGGCACCTGCTTCCGATTGCAGGAGATCGATGGGCACTTGGTTGAGCACCCGACTTGGCTTGCGCAGCCACCGCTGCGCCTTTTCATGGTTGCCGAAAACGCGATCCGCCATCGCTGAAATGCGTTCAAGTCGCAGAGCGCGGCCGGACTCGGCAATCGTCAGGGTCACATTTCGTTCCTTCCGGTGCGCTAAACTGTGAAATACAACCGTAGATGTTGGTCTTCCAATACCATCTGCCGACAAACATAGGCGCAATTGGTAAACGCTCCTAGGGTAAGCATCAGAGTTCGGGCTTTTCAATGGGGCCGGCCTCGTCTAAAAGCCCGGTCATGACGCAGTTTCCTCGCGCGCTCGCGATTGCGATACGAATTACAAGCCCGGTGTTCCGGGCGGCCTGAGCGCCGCCGGAGCCGCCGGGAATTTTGCGCGCGGCCTCTCGCGCTTTTTCCAGATCATGATAGTTCAACGCCCGGGCTCTTTGCCGGGCAATGCATATGGCAGACCAATGACCGATACGCCGATGACCGACACTGTTGAAACGATCGACTATTCCAAGACGCTTTATCTGCCGCAGACGGATTTTCCGATGCGCGCCGGCTTGCCCGAGAAGGAGCCGCTGCTGGTCAAGCGCTGGCAGGACATGGAGCTTTACCGCAAGCTGCGCGAAAACGCCGCCGGCCGCGAAAAATACGTGCTGCATGACGGCCCGCCCTACGCCAACGGCAACATCCATATCGGCCATGCGCTGAACAAGATCCTCAAGGACGTCATCACCCGCTCGTTCCAGATGCGCGGCTACGACTCGAACTACGTGCCCGGCTGGGATTGCCACGGCCTGCCGATCGAATGGAAGATCGAGGAGCAATACCGCGCCAAGGGCAAGAACAAGGACGAGGTGCCGGTCAACGAGTTCCGCAAGGAATGCCGCGAGTTCGCCGCACACTGGATCAAGGTGCAGGGCGGCGAGTTCCAGAGGCTCGGCGTCGTCGGCGACTTCGACAATCCCTATACGACGATGGCGTTCCATGCCGAGGCGCGCATCGCCGGCGAGCTGTTGAAATTCGCCATGTCGGGCCAACTGTATCGCGGCTCGAAGCCGGTGATGTGGAGCGTTGTCGAGCGCACCGCGCTGGCCGAGGCCGAGGTCGAGTACCAGGACTACGAGAGCGATACGATCTGGGCGAAGTTTCCGGTCGTCAGCCTCGCTCGTCAGGTCACCAACGTCGAAGATGGGCAGCCAGCCTTGGATCCGAGGCTGACGCAGACGTCACTGGACTTGCTGGAGGCCGATGTCGTTATCTGGACGACCACGCCATGGACCATCCCCGGCAACCGTGCCGTCAACTATTCGCCACGCATCAACTATGGCCTCTACGAGGTCACTGCGGCCGAGAATGCTTTCGGCCCGCAGCCTAGCGAAAGGCTGATCTTTGCCGAAGCGCTGGCGGAAGAGGCTGCGACCAAAGCCAAGGTGACGATGGACCGCCTCCGTAGCATTTCGGCCGAAGAGCTTGGAAGCCTTACGCTTTCTCATCCCTTCAAAGGTTTGAATGGCGGCTATGAATTCGACGTCCCAATGCTCGCCGGCGAGCATGTCACCGACGAAGCCGGTACCGGTTTCGTCCACACGGCGCCGGGCCATGGCCGCGAGGATTTTGACGCCTGGATGGATGCAGCTTCGGACCTTCGCCAGCGCGGCATCGACACAGCGATCCCGTTCACCGTCGACGATGCCGGCTTCTTCACCAAGGAAGCGCCAGGCTTCGGCGCGGACCGCGAGGGCGGTGCGGCGCGCGTCATCGACGACAACGGCAAGAAGGGCAATGCCAACCAGGCGGTCATCGACGAGTTGATCAAGCGCAACGCGCTGTTCGCGCGCGGGCGGCTGAAGCATTCCTATCCGCATTCGTGGCGGTCGAAGAAGCCGATCATCTTCCGCAACACGCCGCAATGGTTCGTCTTTATGGACAAGGAGCTCGGCGACGGCACGACGCTGCGCAGCCGTGCCCTGAAGGCGATCGACGACACCCGCTTCGTGCCGGCCGCTGGCCAGAACCGCATCCGCGCCATGATCGAGGAGCGCCCCGATTGGGTGCTGTCGCGCCAGCGCGCCTGGGGCGTGCCGATCGCCGTCTTCGCCGATGCCGACGGCAACGTCCTGCGCGACGAGGCGGTCAACCAGCGCATCATCGACGCCTTCGAGAAGGAAGGCGCGGACGCCTGGTTTGCGGCCGGCGCCAAGGAGCGTTTCCTCGGCAATCACGATGCCTCGAAATGGCAGCAGGTGATGGACATCCTCGACGTCTGGTTCGATTCCGGCTCGACCCATATCTTCACCCTGGAGGATCGTCCGGATCTGAAATGGCCGGCCGACGTCTATCTCGAAGGTTCCGACCAGCATCGCGGCTGGTTCCACTCCTCGCTGCTCGAAAGCTGCGGCACCAGGGGCAGGGCGCCTTACGACACCGTCGTCACCCATGGGTTCACCATGGACGAGGAGGGGCGGAAAATGTCGAAGTCGCTCGGCAATACCGTCGTGCCGCAAGACGTCATCAAACAGTCGGGCGCCGATATCCTGCGGCTATGGGTGGTGACCACAGACTACTGGGAAGACCAGCGGCTCGGCAAGAACGTGCTGCAGACCAACATCGACGCCTACCGCAAGCTGCGCAACACCATCCGATGGATGCTGGGCACGCTTGCCCATGACGATGGCGAGGACGTGCCGCTGGACAAGATGCCGGAGCTGGAGCGGCTGATGCTGCACCGGCTTTCCGAACTCGATGAAGTCGTGCGGGCGGGCTACGACGCCTTCGAGTTCAAGCGCATCACCCGCACGCTGCTCGACTTCATGGTGGTCGAGCTGTCGGCCTTCTATTTCGACATCCGCAAGGACGCGCTCTACTGCGAGGCGCCGTCCAGCGTGAAGCGCAAGGCGTCCGTGCAGGTGGTGCGCCATCTGTTCGACTGCCTGGTGAAATGGCTGGCGCCGATGCTGCCCTTCACCATGGAGGAGGCCTGGCTCGACCGTCATCCGGACGCCGTCTCGGTGCATCTCGACCAGTTTCCGCCAATCCCGGCCGACTGGAAGAACGAGGCGCTGGCGGAAAAATGGCGCAAGGTGCGGCAGGTTCGCCGTGTCGTCACCGGCGCGCTGGAGATTGCGCGCGCCCAGAAGGTCATCGGCTCGTCGCTGGAAGCGGTGCCGGTCGTCACGCTCGATGATGCGGCGCTCGAAGCGGCGATATCAGATGTCGACATGGCCGAAATGGCGATCACCAGCGATCTGGTCATTGCGCATGGCAACGCGCCTTCTGGCGCCTTCACGCTGGACGACGTCAAGGGCGTCGCCGTGGTGGTCGAGAAGGCCGAGGACCGGGGCCTTCTCAAATGCGCGCGCTCATGGCGCTACACGGCCGATGTCGGGCAGGACAAGGAATTCCCCGACGTTTCGGCGCGGGACGCAGCGGTGCTGCATGAATTGAAGGCGCTTGGTCGACTTTAATGCATGTCGCCCAAAAGCATGCCCCCGGGCCTGACCCGGGGGTGTGTAGCGGTTTTGGGATAACGACAGGCACAAGACCATATCGGTGCACAAATGCCACGGCAGGCGATTGATCGGCCCCCACTCGTTGCCCTTAACGAGTGGTTGAGATAAACACGCGAAACTCCGGACGACAAATTGTCGCCGGATTTCCGTCGGAAGAGCATGGGCGATGGGGACCGGACCTTTGGCCGGTGGCGATCGAGAGGCTGTCTAGAGTGGGACTTTTTGGCATGACCGAAAGAACTTGCGCGCGCGTTGCGCTGCTGGCGCCGCTTGTCGTGTCCGGCCTGGCCCTGTCCGGCTGCATGGGCTCGCCGACCTACGGGACCGACAAGACCGCCTCCGCCCAGCTTGCCGGCGATCTCACCAGCGCTTTTTCAGTCATGCCGAAGAACAAGGAAAAGATCGACTACAAGCCGCGCCCCGAATTGGTGAAGCCGGCGCCGGGCCAGAAGCAACTGCCGCCGCCGCAGGACAGCGCCACGGCAAGCGCCGATTGGCCGGAATCGCCCGAGCAGCGCCGCGCTCGCCTGCGCGCCGAGGCCACGCTCAACCAGGACGATCCGTCCTACCAGGCGCAGATCGTCGATGACGTCCAGACGGATCCAACCGCGATCAAGGCTGCGATGAAGGACTCGGGTTCCAGTCATCCGCCGGCCTGGAAGCCGGCGGATTCGGACAAGGGCCGCGCCGCCGAAGTCAAGCGCCGCCTTGCCGAACAAAAGCAGGGCGACCCGAACACCCGCCGATATCTGAGCGAGCCGCCGGTGCAGTATCGCGCCGCTTCCGCCACCGCGCCGGTCGATGACCTCGGCGAGGACGAGTACAAGAAAGCACGCCGCCTCAAGCGGGAAGCGGCCGCCAAGAACAAGAGCGGCGGCATGTTCGACTGGCTGCCGTGGTAAGCTGCCGGCGCTAAGAAATCCTGCGACGTTTAGGGTTCGCGTCGCTCCCTGAAAAAATCCTTCAGCAGCAGGGCTGCGTCGCTCTCGGCCATGCCTGGATAGATGTCCGGTGCATGGTGGCAGGTCGGTGAGGCGAAGAAGCGCACGCCGTTGACCACAGCGCCGCCCTTCTCGTCGGCGGCGCCGAAATAAAGCCGGCGCAGCCTGGCGAAGGAAATGGCGCCGGCGCACATGGCGCAGGGCTCCAGCGTCACATAGAGATCGTGGCCGGTGAGCCGCTCGCTTGACAGCTTGCGGCAGGCTTCGCGGATCGCCAGCATCTCGGCATGGGCGGTAGGGTCGGCAAGCTCGCGGGTGCGGTTGCCGGCACTGGCAACGACCGTATCGCCGCTGGCGATGACCGCGCCGACCGGCACTTCGCCGCGCAGGACGGCGGCTTCGGCCTCCTTCAGTGCCAGCGCCATGAAATCCGGCCGCTTCAAGCGGTTTCCATTCCGATTATCTCCTCGCTACTCCGGCGTGATCCTGTTATCTAGCGCATGATCCCGAAAACCGGAATCGGTTTTCGGAAGGGATCATGCACCAAATCAAAGTCCTACAGCGTCCTTTGCGCGTCCGTACGGACGCGCGGCGCTGTAGTGCAAACGAGCAAAGCTACATGGACGACAAAAACAAGAAATTCCCGCGCAAGAACGGCTCGAAACCGTCGGGCCCGCGTGGTCGCGATGTCGCTGCCGGCAAGGGCGGCAAGCCGTCCTTCGGCGTGAAAAAACCTTACGCGCCGCGCGGCGACCGCCCGCCGGCAGCTGACGGCGAGCGGCCGAAGCGCGACTTCAAAAGCGGCGACCGGCCGTTCAGCAAGGGGCCGCGCCCTGAAGGCAAGCCTTACGAGAAGCGCGAGGGGCCGCGCAAGCCATACGCGCCGCGCGGNCTGACGGCGAGCGGCCGAAGCGCGACTTCAAAAGCGGCGACCGGCCGTTCAGCAAGGGGCCGCGCCCTGAAGGCAAGCCTTACGAGAAGCGCGAGGGGCCGCGCAAGCCATACGCCCCGCGTGGCGACCGCCCGCTGGCGGCTGACAGCGAGCGGCCGAAGCGCGATTTCAAGGCTGGCGACCGGCCGTTCAGCAAGGGGCCGCGTCCGGAAGGCAAGCCTTACGAGAAGCGCGAAGGGCCGCGAAAACCGTACGCGCCGCGCGGCGACCGGCCGATGGCGGCTGACGGCGAGCGGCCGAAGCGCGACTTCAAAAGCGGCGACCGGCCGTTCAGCAAGGGGCCGCGTCCGGAAGGCAAGCCTTATGAAAAGCGCGAGGGGCCGCGCAAGCCATACGCGCCGCGCGGCGACCGGCCGGCGGCTGCCGAAGGCGAGCGCAGCGAAAGGCGCTTCGACCTTCCCAAGGGAGACTTCAGCGATCGCCCAAAACGCGACTTCGGCGATCGGCCCAAGCGCGATTTTGCCGGTGATCGGCCCCAAGGGGCATCGGGCGGCTTCAAACCGCGCCCGCGTCCCGCCGAAGCGACGGAAGAGGCTGGTGAGCGCATTGCCAAGCGGCTGGCCCGCGCCGGTCTTGCCTCGCGTCGCGATGCCGAGGAGCTGATCGCGGCCGGCCGCGTCAAGGTCAATGGAAGGGTGCTGTCCTCGCCGGCCTTCAATGTGATGCCTGGCGACATCATCCATCTCGACGGCATGGAGATCCCGCCGATCGAGCGCACCCGGCTGTTCCTGTTCCACAAGCCGGCCGGCGTCGTCACCACCAATCGTGATCCCGAGGGCCGCAAGACCGTCTTCGACGTGCTGCCGGCCGACCTGCCGCGGCTGATGACCATCGGCCGGCTCGATATCAACACCGAAGGCCTGCTGCTGCTCACCAATGACGGCGGGCTGGCGCGCGTGCTCGAACTGCCGGCGACCGGCTGGCTCAGGCGCTACCGCGTGCGCGTCCACGGCAAGGTCGAGGAAAGTGCGCTCGCCGGCTTGCGCGAAGGCATCGCCGTCGACGGCGTCTTCTATGGCGCCATCGAGGCGACGCTCGACCGTGAGCAAGGCACTAACGCCTGGCTGACGCTTGGCCTGCGCGAAGGCAAGAACCGCGAGGTCAGGAACATACTGGGCTCGCTTGGTCTCGACGTAACGCGACTGATCCGCATTTCCTACGGACCGTTCCAGCTCGACGACCTGCCCGAGGGCCATGTGCTGGAGATCAAGGGCCGGGTGCTGCGCGACCAGCTCGGCGAACGCCTGGTCGAGGAGTCCGGCGCCAATTTCGACGCTGACATCACCAAGCCGTTTTCCAACAGGCCGGTGCGGCGCGAAGCGGTGCGGGAAGAGGAACCTGAGCGGCCGAAATTCACCCGCGATGGCGAACGCCGTCCGATCGGCGAAGGCGGATTGATCAAGAACCGCAAGCGCCGCGAAGGCAGCCGCGACGAGGCGCTGGGCAAGCTGTCGACAAGTCCCGGCAGAAGCTTCGGGCCGGAAAAGAGCTTTGGTGAGCGTGGCCCCAAATCTGAACGCAGCGGACCCGAACGCGGCGGCTTTGTCGATCGCGGCCCCAAATCTGAACGTAGCGGGCCGGGCGGCTTCGGCGGCAAACCGGGCGGCGGGAAAAAGTCCGAACGCGAGCAGCGCCCGATCGAGCCGCCGGGCCAGCGCAAGGCCAATGTCTGGATGGCGCCCGGCGCGCGGCCGATCGGCAAGGGCAGGGCGGACGCCGATGCCGCCAGGGCGGCCGAAGCCAAGGAACGCAAGGCCTCGTTCAAGCCGTCTTACGGCAAGCCCGCCCGTGGAGGGGGAAAACCCGGAGGCGCAAAGCCGTTCGGCAAGCCGCGTGGCGAACGCCCAAATGATGGCGGCACAGGCGGCGACCGGCCGCGCAGCGGCCCCAAGGGATCCAGGGGAGGCAATGCGGATCGTCGGCGGTGAGTTTCGCGGGCGTCCGCTGGCGACGCCCCGCTCAAGCGCCATCCGCCCGACCACCGACCGCACCCGCGAGGCTGTCTTCAACGTGCTGGCGCATCGTTTCCCCGATAGGCTGGTCGGCGCGCGGGTGCTCGACCTGTTCGCCGGCACCGGCGCGTTCGGCCTCGAGGCGCTGTCGCGCGGCGCATCTTATGGCGTCTTCATCGAAGAATCGGCGGAAGGGCGCGGCCTGATCCGCACCAATGTCGAGGCCTTCAGCCTCACCGGGCGTACCAAGATATTCCGTCGCGACGCTACGGCTCTGGGCGAGGCGGGCACGATGGCCGCGTTCGGCCTGGTGTTCGCCGACCCGCCCTATGGCAAGGGCCTGGGCGAGCGTGCCTTGCGCTCGGCCAAGGCCGGCGGCTGGCTCGCCCCCGGCGCGCTCTGCGTCGTCGAGGAGGCGGCAGCGGCGCCGTTCGAGGCAGGGCCGGGCTTTTCGGTTGTCGACGAGCGCAGCTATGGCGAGACGGTTATCCGCTTTATCGAGGTTGGATGAAGGGAGCGCAGCGCCTTCAAAATGACGAACAAATCAATTTACCTGTGGCAACACCCCCGCCTATCGTCCCACCCCATGACAACCGGAGTCATCGATGACATCTCAGGCTGATTGGCTGCGCGGTACGCTTTTTGCGCTGGCTCTTGTGATGACCGGGCCGGTTCTGGCCGACAACAAGCCGGACGACGGCAAGGTGACGAATTTCCTGCTCGACAACGGCATGGAGGTCGTTGTCATCCCCGATCGCCGCGCGCCGATCGTCACTCATATGGTGTGGTACAAGTTCGGCAGCGCCGATGAGCCGCCGGGCAAGTCCGGCATCGCCCATTTCTTCGAGCATCTGATGTTCAAGGCGACGACCAACCATGCGGCCGGCGCGTTCGACCGCGCCGTCTCCGCCATCGGCGGTTCGAACAACGCTTTCACCTCCTATGACTACACCGCCTTTTACGAGACGGTGGTGCCGCAGGCGCTCGAGCAGATGATGGATTTCGAGGCCGATCGCATGCGCAACCTCATCCTCAACGACGACGTCATCGCCACCGAGCGCGACGTCATCCTCGAGGAACGCCGCTCGCGCATCGACAGCAATCCGCAGGCAGTGCTCGGCGAGGAGGTCGACGCCACGCTCTGGCAGAACCAGCCCTATCGCATTCCGGTGATCGGCTGGATGCAGGAGATGGAGAAGCTGAACCGCGCCGACGCCAAGGCTTTCTACGACAAATATTATACGCCCAACAACGCCGTGCTGGTGGTGGCCGGCGACGTCGAGCCGCAGGCGGTCAAGGCGCTGGCCGAAAAGACCTATGGCAAGGTCGCGCGTGGTCCAGACCTGCCGCCGCGCATCCGTCCGGTCGAACCCGAACAGAACACCAGGCGCACGGTGACGCTCGCTGACGCGCGTGTCAGCGTGCCGAATTTTTCGACGCAATGGGTGGTTCCCTCCTATCACACTGCGAAGCCGGGCGAAGCGGAAGCGCTGGACCTGCTGGCGGAGATCCTCGGCGGCGGCAGCCGCAGCCGGCTGTACCAGCAGCTTGTCGTCAAGCAAGGCATTGCCGCCGAGGCCGGCGCCTTTTTCCAGGGCACCATGCTCGATGCTACCACCTTCACCGTCTATGGCGCGCCGCGCGGCGACGCCAAGCTGGCCGATGTCCAGGCGGCGGTCGAGGCCGAGGTCGCCCGCATCGCCAGCGAGGGCGTCACATCGGGCGAGCTGGAGAAGGCCAAGGATCGTTTCGTCCGCTCGATGATCTTTGCCCGCGACAAGCAGGATTCGATGGCCAACATCTACGGCGCGACGCTCGCCACCGGCGGCAACGTCAGGGATGTAGAGGAATGGCCGGGCCGCATCCGCAAGGTCACCGCCGACGAAGTCAGGCAGGTTGCGGCGCGCTATCTCAATCTCAACCATTCGACATCAGGCTATCTCTTGCCGCAGACACAGGCAGGGAATTGATGTGATGACGAGCTTGAGCGTTTGCGCTGCCCCTCACCTGCCTGCCGGCATCCTCTCCCCGTATAGTGACGGGGAGAGGGGCGCTGTCATCNGCGCTGCCCCTCACCTGCCTGCCGGCATCCTCTCCCCGTATAGTGACGGGGAGAGGGGCGCTGTCATCGACAGTTTCGCCAATCACCAGCGTTCGGAAGAAGGGCGCGGGCATTGCGGCCAGCCCCTTCTCCCCGTCACTATACGGGGAGAAGTGCCCGGCAGGGCGATGAGGGGCGGCGCTGACTCCGACAGCTATTCGTCTCGAAAATCAGTCGGAAGCTACCATTTATCCGAAGCGATTGCGCCGAAGCGTATTGCCATCCCTTTAGTCACCCTGCTCCTCTCCCTCGTCTTCCTCGTCCTGCCGGCGCTTTCCGCTCGTGCGGCCATGAGCATCCAGGAGGTGACGTCGTCAAAGGGCATCACCGCCTGGCTGGTGGAGGACTATTCCGTGCCGCTCGTCGCCATCCGCTTCGCCTTCGACGGCGGCACGACGCAGGATCCCGCTGGAAAGGTGGGCCTTGCCAATCTGATGAGCGGCCTGTTCGACGAGGGCGCCGGCAATCTCGACAGCGAGTCCTTCCAGATCAAGCTCGACGACGTCGGCGCCGAGATGAGCTTCGAAGCGGCGCGCGACGGCATCTATGGCTCGATGCGCATGCTTGCCGAGCAGCGCGACGCGGCGTTCGACCTGTTGCGGCTGGCGGTCACCGAGCCGCGTTTCGACCAGGCGCCAATCGACCGCATTCGCGCGCAAGTGCTGTCCGGCATCATCGCCAACGAGCTTGACCCGGACACACTCGCCCAGCGCAAATGGCTGGAGGCACTATACGGCACCCATCCCTATGCGCGGCCCGAAGAGGGCACCAGGCAAAGCATCGCCACCATCACGCCGGACAATCTCATCGCCTTTCACAAGGCGAATTTCGCTCGTGATGGCCTGCATGTGGCGGTGGTCGGTGCCATCGATGCCGAGACGTTGAAGAAAAAGCTCGATATGGTCTTCGGCGGCCTGCCGCAGCATCAGGCGCTCGCGCCCGTCGCCGATGTCGATCCGAAACTCAACCAGCAGCTCGAGGTCAATTACGACCAGCCCCAGACGTCGCTGCAACTCGCCTATCCCGGCGTCGAGCGGAGTGCGCCGGATTTCTTCGCCGCGGTTCTGATGAACGAGATCCTCGGCGGCAGCGCCTTCACCTCGCGGCTGTTCGAAGAGGTGCGTGAAAAACGCGGCCTGGCCTACAGCGTCAGTTCCGACCTGGTCGACCACCAGCACGCCGACGCCCTGGCCATCACCACGGCGACCCGCGCGGACCGGGCGGCCGAGACTTTGGCTGTGGTGCGCGAGGTGGTGAAGCGCATGGCCCAGGAAGGGCCGACCGAAGCGGAACTGGCGGCGACCAAGAAATACTTGATCGGCGCCTACGCCATCAACAATCTGAACTCCTCCGGCGCCATCGCCGCGACGCTGCTCGAGCTGCAGCTCGACAAGCTCGGCAGCGACTATATGCAGCGCCGCGCCGCCCTCATCGACGCGGTGACGCTGGATCAGGTCAAGGCGGCGGCGAAAAAGCTGCTTTCCGCCGAGCCGGCCATCATGGTCGTCGGGCCGAAGCACGGCGAGGCCAAGGAGGAATGAGCCCAAATGGGGGGCAGGGGATGAGCCCGAGCTTCGGCATCGCCTTCGGCGGCGGCGGCGCGCGCGGGCTGGCGCATATCCATGTCATCGAGGTGCTGGACGAGCTGGGTATAAGGCCGGTCGCCATATCAGGCTCATCGATCGGCGCCATCATGGGCGCCGGCATGGCTTCGGGCATGGCCGGCAGCGACATTCACCACTACATGCGCTCGATCCTCGGCCGCCGCGCCGAGGTGGCGGCGCGCATGTGGCGGGCGCGGCCAGGCACCTTTGCCGAGGCGCTGCAGGGCGGGCTGGGTGTCACCCAGTTCAATGTCGAGCGCATCCTCAAGGCATTCATGCCCGACGCCATACCCGAAAGCTTCGCCGATCTGAAAATACCGCTGAAGGTGACGGCCACGGATTTCTTCGGCCATAAGCTCGCCGTGCTGAGCGACGGCGACCTGCATTCAGCGCTTGCCGCCTCGGCGGCTATTCCCGCGGTATTTCGCCCGGTGATGCGCGACGGCAGGCTGCTGATCGACGGCGGCATCTACAATCCGGTGCCGTTCGACCTGATCGAGGACGACGCCGACATCATCATCGCCGTCGACGTCGTTGGCGCGCCGGCCAAAGGCGGGCGCAAATACCCGACCTCCGTCGACCTGATGTTCGGTGCCACGCAATTGATGATGCAGTCGATCATCGCCGCCAAGCTGAGGCAATGCCAGCCGGACATACTGGTCAGGCCGGCGGTGTCGAAATACCGCGTGCTCGATTTCATGAAAATCGACGCCTTGATGGCCGAAACGGCTGATATCAAAGACGAGCTGAAGCGGGAGATCGAGAAGGCGGTGGAGATGCGGGCCAAGGTCGACACGAGCAGGCGCACCAAGCAGGTGGGGGGCGTGGCGCGGAAAGCCTGATGCTCGGTTGCCTCATCGAAACAAGCGCAAGCGCTGAACATTAGAAACGCACTGACTGCCAAGCCAGAACTGATCAAGACCATCCGCGGCGTTGGATACCTGTATCCAAAGCGGTGAACGAGTGTGGTTCAGGGACCAGGCTGCCAGGCGGGCGGAACGATCTGCATGACGAGGCGCATCAGATCGGCCTGGCGGGAGGCGCCGGTCTTCTGGAAGATATTGTCGAGATGCGTCTTGGCGGTCGCGTTGGCAATGTGAAGGCTGGCGGCGGTCTCGGCCAAGGTGTGCCCGGCGACAAGGCTGGCGAGCACGCGGGTTTCGGCCAGCGTAAGCCCAAAGGCTCTCGCCAGCATTCCGGCGGCGTCATGCTCGTCCGGTGCATTGCCGATGAACACCGCGGCTACCGCCGCGGGTTCCATGTCGGCGCGCAGGTCGCCGCCGGCCATCGGCAGCACGCGGGCGAAGACGGGCGGCAGGCCGGATTCGCTGAGGAGGACGGCAAGCCCTGTCTTGCCGATGCTGACCTCATCCTGAGCCGCAAGCATGATGGCGCTGTGAAGTTCCCTGGAAGCCGACGGGATCTTCGCTTGCAGAATGCCCCGGACATCCTGGATCGGGCCGCCGCTCCGCAGCATGTGCTTGGCCGAGCGGTTGGCGTGCAGGACGGCGCCACGTTCATTGGTGAGGACCACGGCGCATGTGAGCGCATCGAGTGCCTCGGCCATTCCTGCGCGCTCGACAGTACCGATGTCCAGCATGTTGCTGATTATCACCGAACGGCGCACATGCGGCTGCAACAGTCTGCCAAGCTTGATTTCGCGCTCGGTGATAATGCCTTGCCGCTTATGCCGAGCAACGGCGAAGCCGGCAAGGCGGGTAGGGGTGTGGATCAGGAAGAACGACATGACGTCGACCAGGCCTTGCGGCTTCAGGCACTCCTGAAAATACCGGGAGGTCTCCAGGTAGGTTTGAGGGATATGGCGTGAGACCACATGCGGCATATCGAGCGAAGGCCATGTCGAGAGATCCTCGAGCAGCCGGGCGTGGATCTCGGGGATATATTTCGCCTGTTGCTCCAGCCAGTACGGCTCTATGCCCACGGTCCTGTAGATCAGCAGCCGGTCGTTGGCGAGGTCGTCAAGCTGCAGGACCGCAGTCTGGGCGTCGAGCGCATCCCTGATTCCGGCAAGCGCGTGCTCCCATCGCTCCGGGTCGAGTGCGCAATCGTAGATCGAGCCGATCAGCTTCGACAGCTCATGATGCGACAATGCCTTGGCCATCGACGGCCCCCTCGCATGTCGACAGCGCGTCCGATGCGGGCGGAAAGCCGCGCCCTCTCACAGGTGCTCTCGCTTCTCCAACTTTAGCGATCGCTTAAATTCCGATTATCTCCCCCAAACAGGGGATGCGCAAGCACCCGGGCGGTGAAATACTCTCGCCCCAGAAGATAAGGTCACACTTAACTGTGACAACCAGTGGGTTCAGCGCGTTCTCGGCTCGCGGACCTTCGCCACTGTGATGCAGCCGGGGGGACTAATCCAGAATTCTGCCTGCGTGCGCCGATTATCACGGCGCGACCGTCTATTGCTGAAACCTTGAGCCGGGCTCGACCCGGACAATTCGGAATGGAGCAGCATTATGTACAAGTACATTGCTTTTGCAGCACTTTGCATCGCGGCGATGCCCGCGCATGCCGGCGAGCTTGGAGCCATGAAGGCCGAAAGCATCGATCTCGCCGGTTTCCTTGGTGTCGTCTATTACACGCCGCAGGAGGACGGCTATCGGGTGGTCACCACGATCGCGCAGGGCGAGGCTGGCTTGCCCGTGCGTTTCGTGGCGACACTGACCGAGAACCAGATAGTCGCGGTCTCCGTGCCGGGCAAGCTGGGAGAGTCGGACCAGATCATCGAGATATCGCGTGTCGGCGGCAAGCTCGTCGTCAGTCCGCAGGCTATAGACGGAATCGTGGTATCTTCCCCGAAGCTCGCCGTTGACTGATCCAAGGTCGAGTGAGGCGATCCAAGGTTGGTGATTCAGAGGCGGGTGCCTTGCGGCGGCGCTGGATGAGCCTGCAACGTCGGCGACAGACGACGTCTGCATGGCTCGTCCTGTGTGTTGTCGTCTTTACCGTCGGCGCCGGCTTCGGCGCCCAGGCTGAGCTGGCCCCGGGCAAGTTCTACGAAATTGTCGGCGGCAAGGTCGATGCGCGGACCTATAACGGCTTCCGTCGCTATCATGGCAGCTGCAATCACTGCCATGGTCCCGACGGCATGGGCTCGACCTTCGCCTCGGCCCTTGTCGACCGGCTGCCCGATCTCGAGGTCTTTCGGCGCAACGTTCGCGACGGTGTGCGCAGCGGCCCTTCGGTGATGAAGGGCTTCGCCGACGACCCCAACGTCGCTCCTTACATCGACGACATCTACGCCTACCTGCAGGCCCGCGCCGACGGTGCGCTTGGCCGAGGACGGCCTGAGCGGCTTGAACGCTAGAGCGGCTGGCTGCTGATCGCAGGTTGCCGGCTTCACCAGACGACGGTGAGACGATTGTCGTCCGCGAGCGCCACATGCGTGCCGAAAGATGAGCACTCGCGCTCAAGCATGGCTGCGAGCCAGGCGGCATCTTCGCGCAGGGCGCGGTTTAGCCGGAACCTGGCGAGCTGGAACGGCACCAGCTCGAGCGAAACAAGCGTACCGTCCGGTATGGCGAGCCGCGGCAGGTACATCAGCGCAAGCTCACCACGAAACGTTTCATTGCCGGTGATTCCCTCATAGTCGGTGAGGAAGTCGCCGCATCCGTAGAGGATCAACCGGCCGTGATGGATTTCGATCGGCTTGGGATGGTGGGAGGAGTGCCCATGCACGACATCGAAACCTGCAACATCGATGAGAGCATGGGCAAGTGCGCGGTCTTCCGCCGGGACCTGGTAGCCCCAGTTGCCGCCCCAGTGGATCGAGGCCACCGCGAGGTCGCCAGGCTGTTTTATGGCTTGCACGGATCGGGCGATCTGCTCGAGCGACCGGGCCGAGAGATCCGCCAGCAAATTGATGCCTGGCTTGTAAGCTCCGGCTGCCCATGAAGTTGGAACGCCGCTCGACTCGAGCGCGAAGCCGAAGACCAGCACGCGGCCCCCGCCGGCCGGTTCAATGACGGCAGGCGCCGCCGCCTCGTCGGCGTCAAGCCCGGCCCCGGCATAGGCGAGGCCGGCAAGCCGCAGCGTATCGAGGGTCTCGACGAGGCCAGGCTCATCCCAGTCGAGCACATGGTTGTTGGCGAGCACGCAGCAGTTTATCCGTGCCGCCGCCAGGCAGCCGATGTTTGCCGGGTTCATCTTGTAATTGATCCCCTTGGGCGCCAAGGACAGGCTGGTGGTGATGCTGGTCTCGAGATTGATGATCCGCGCATCGGGCGCTTCACGACCCAATTCGTTAAGCGCATCGCCCCAGACATACGCCTCGTCGACCTTTCTCGGGATCGGGCCATTGACGCGTTCGGCAAGCTCGACATAGGTCGTCGCCGATTTGACAAAGCGCTCGCCAAGGTGCGGATCGCCGGGACTGGCGAGGACCTGATCGATGCCGCGCCCGAGCATCACGTCGCCGCACAGGAACAGCTTTGCGCTGCTTCGGACGGACCGTTCAGATCCTGCGGCGGCGTTGTTCGCGATCTGCGGCATCGCTCTCGAATCTCCTGCGTGCCAACACCCGGTGACCCCAAGGGGTTCCCAGCCAATTTGCGCGGATCGCATCGCGCGCCGCGAGATCAACCTGTTCGTCGACCACAGCCAGATCGTTCGGCTCGAGGCGCATCGCTCCGGCATCTGGGGAACCAAGAGCATTTGGGGGCGGATTCAGAATATCGGGTGAGGGGGCTGAGCGGCCTCGTTCCAGCTTGGGTTCCTCGCCCCCACGAAAGTGGGGAGAGGTGGCTCGGCGAAGCCGAGACGGAGAGGGGACTGCGCCTGCAAAGAAAGACCCCTCTCCGGCCGCTTCGCGGCCACCTCTCCCCCCGCTTCGCGGGGCGAGGAACCCAAGTTCTGGCCGGCAGGCCATGCCTTTCGGTGGGGGGCGAGGAACCAAGGTCGTACCTCAGCCCCACTTCATCTCGCCGGTGGCGACCTTGGAGCCGATGTCGAGCGCAACGCCCATGCCGAGGCCGGGGAAGCGGGCCTCCATGGCGGTCTTGAGCGCGGCCGCGTCCTTGGCCTTGGCCAGTTCTTCCTCGAAGGCGATGAGATAGGTTTTGGTGTGCTCGACGCCCGAAAGGTCGGTGGCGGCCTGCGGCGTCATGTGGCCGGGCACGACGATTTCAGGCTTGGCGGCAACAATCTTTTCGAGATTGGCCAGCCAGGCGGCGCGCTGTTCCTTGCCCGACGTGTCGGCGGTCCAGACATGCACGCCCGAAAAAATCATCACCCCGCCGAACACCGCATTCAGCGACGGCACCGAGAGATAGCGCCGATTGGCAAGGCCTTCGGCATCGACGATCTCGATGGTCTCGCCATCGACGGTGAGCCTCTTGCCGTCGAAGACTTCGGGGATGACGACATCGGCGAGCGCCTGCGGGCCATTCTCCTTGAGCTGCGGCCCCCAGACGGCGATTTTCTTGTCGACGCTGCCGTTGATGGCGGCCACCGTCTCGGCAGCGGCGATCACCCGTGCCTGCGGAAAACCCTCCTTGATCGGCTTGAGGCCGAAATAATAGTCCGGGTCGGACTGGCTGACATAGATGGTGGTGAGTGTCTTGCCGGTCGCCTTGATCGCGTCGGCCACGGCCTGGCCGTCGGAATAGGTGAAACCGCCGTCGATCAGCAGCGCCTCGGAGGCGCCGGTGATCAGCACCGGGGCGCGAAAGAAGCCGTTTTCGCCAGCCGGAAAATGTTTCCAGGAAAGCCCGCCAGCCGCATGGCCAAGCCCGGCGGGAGCGAAGACGGCAGCGGCGCCGGCGGCGAGGGTGGTTTTCATGATGGCTCTCCGTGTGAACATGGATCTCTCCTGGGAGATGCGGAATTCGGGCGAGGCGGGCGCTTCTCCCCCACGCAGCCTCGATGTCCGGAAGATGGCAAAGACGGAATGCGTATTGAAGGCCAACAAAATAGACGTAATGTATGCCATTGCCTGACAATAGGATCGCCCCTGCCATGAACCACGCATGAACCTGAACCGGCTGGCCTATTTCGCCGCGGTGGTCGACGCCGGCTCGTTCACGCGGGCTGCCGAGCGGCTGGGCATCACCAAGGCGGTCGTCAGTCAGCAGGTGGCGCGGCTGGAGCGCGATGTCGGAACGACGCTGCTGATCCGCACGACGCGGCGCGTCCATGCGACCGAGGCCGGCCGGACATTCCATGCCCGCTGCCTCCAAGTTCTGCAGCAGGCCGAGGATGCCTTCGACGAGCTCGCGCAGGCCGCCGCCGAGCCGACCGGCACGCTGCGCATCGCGGCGTCCAACGATTACGGCACCTCGGCGGTTGTGCCGGTGGTCGCCGCCTTCAGCACGCGTTATCCCGCCTGCCGGGTGGAGCTGACGCTGGGCGACGACACTATCGACCTGGCGTCCGGTGGAATGGACGTGGCGATCCGCGTCGGCTGGCTGGCCGATTCCAGCCTGCAGGCACGACGCATCGGCACATTTGGGCAATTCATGGTGTGCGGCGCCGAGTTCGCCGGGCGCTTCAGGGCCGGCGAACCGCAAGACTTGGCCGGGCTGCCCTTCGTCGCCAACATGGCGCTGCGCGAACCGCTGCTCTGGCAATTTTCGCGCGGCGACAACGAGCAGACCGTGCGCATGCAGGCAACGATCGCCATCGACGCGACGCCGGCAGTGCTGGCGGCCGTCCGCGCCGGCGCCGGCCTGTCGGTGTTGCCGGACTTTTTGGTTCGGGAAGAGCTGGCCGCAGGCCGGCTCGTCCACATCCTGCCCGAGTGGCGGCTGCCCTCCGGAGGCATCTACACGGTCTACCCCGCCGCACGTTTTCGGCCGCCCAAGGTGACGAGGTTTGTCGAGATGCTGGTTGCGGCCGAGCAGCAGGTGGAGTCAGGCGGTCAGGGGCGCCGAGGCTGAAGCTGCCGATCTCCCCCCTTGTTGGGGGTTGAGGAGTGGTCCGCGCAGCGGACGGAAAGCCAATTGCTTGGCTTTCCGAACGACGAAAGCCGGCAGGCCAGAGGGGGTCGTCTAGCGTAATGCGCCAACCTCCACTGTCGCAAGAGAGGAGGCCGCGCCCGGTCGAACCGCCCCCCTCTGCCCTGCCGGGCATCTCCCCCTCAAGGGGGGAGATTGGCTGTCATCGGCGCCTTCGCCAATCACCAGCGTTGCACGATGAGCGCCAAGGCTCGACTGCCGATCTCCCTCTTGTTGGAGGAGATGGCCATCGCGGGCAAACAAGCACCGACCGCCCACCACCGCTTCGCGCTTCTCCTGCCGGTTGGAATTGGCGCCGGGCGGCAGGTCGACTGAGAACGACGCTGCCGGGCTCTAGCTTTTATCCTTTTAGTCGGCAGCGTCTCGCGGTATAATTAGATTTCGCTAAAATAAAGGTTTGAAAACGGAAAACCTTCCGTCTTTGGCGGGGGCAACCTATGGGAGGCTCGCATGCTTAGCGGTTTCGGCAAGGCCTGTGCGGTAATACTTTTTTCAGGGAACTGCGCTTTCGCCCAATCGGATTTGATAGAACCAGAGGCTGGAACGTGGAAGACGTGGGTAATCACGTCTGGCGAGGACTTCCGAGTCCCGCCGCCGCCTGACGCCTCCGCCGCAGCAGCCGAATTGGCACAGATGCGGGATCTCTTGGCACAAAAGGATCCGGCTGCCGCCGACAAAATCACCTTCTGGGACGCCGGCTCGCCTGGGTACCGATGGATCGATCTGGTCAACAATCGCCTTCTCGAAAACCAGCAGATTCCAAATGCGCACCGCGTCTACTCCTATTTGACGATGGCGATGTACGACGCCACCATTGCTGCCTGGGACGCGAAGTACTTCTACAATCGGCCGCGCCCGAGCGAGGCGGACGCGACACTGGCGACTGCGCTGCCGCCGCCGCGGAGTCCCTCCTATCCATCCGAGCATGCCGCAGCCGCCGGAGCTGCCGCGACCGTTCTTGCTTATTTCTTTCCCGAAGAGACATCGTCGTTCAAGGCAATGGCCGAAGAAGCGGCACAGTCGCGTGTCCTTGCCGGTGTCCAGTTCCCAAGCGATTCTTCCGCCGGCCTGGAGTTGGGGCGCAGGGTCGCAGAGCAGGTGATTGCGCGGGCAAAGGCCGATGGCTCCGATGCAGCGTGGAGCGGCACTGTTCCGACCGGGCCGTGCATGTGGGTCGGGACCAAACCCGCCAATGCAAACATGCCAAACTGGAAGCCGATCGTGCTGGCTGCACCCGATGAATTCAGGCCGCCGGCGCCGCCCGACTGCCAGTCCCCGGCCGTAAAGGCCGAGATGGATGCAATCCGACAGTCTGAACGAAAATTCCCTAACAGCTACAAAGCGTTCTACTGGCAAAGCCCATCCGGCCTGTTCACCGACTGGTATGACTATGCTAGCAAGTGGATGTTCGAGGACAAGACGGATACGAACCCGCCGCGTGCCGCGCGGGCTTACGCTATGCTCGCAACGGTCTATTACGACGCCTTCATTGCAAGCAACGACGGGAAGTACGCCTATTGGTATCTGCGGCCCAACATGCTTGACGCGAGCATCACCCCCCTGTTCGCGGTGCCAGCTCATCCCAGTTATCCGTCGAACCACTCCGCGCTCTCGACAGCCCGATGCGAGGTCCTGGCGTACCTGTTTCCCGGCCATGCAGAGTTCATCCGGGCGGTTGGCAAAGAGGCGGGTGATTCCCGCGTCTGGGCAGGCATCCACTATGAAATGGACAACCGGGCCGGCGCCGCGCTCGGTAAAGCGGTCGCGGGGAAATTTATCGAGCGGGCAAAAACCGACGGGGCGGACTAGCGGAAGGAAGGAGGCCCTCTTTTGATGCCATGGGTGCTATTCGCAAATGGTCGAGACGGCAGTTGGCCGAGACCCGCGAGTTGTCGCCGGCTTCTGACTCTGGGATTTTAAGGACATGGACGAGGCGGTCGCCTGGGTGAAGCGCTGCCCCAATCCCATGCCGGGACCGAGCAAGATCGAAATCCGGCCGCTGTACGGATGGCTGATTTGCAATGACACTCTGACGCCGGAGGTCACGGAAATCCATGACCGGACGGGCGAAAAGCTCAGCGGCATTGGAAAGGGAGGGCCGAACATGGCTTCTGTCGCGCGGGTCGCCACATGGACGACCAGCACGAAGTGCTGTGGTGCGCTGCAACTATGGATTTTCAGAGAGCTGCAGCGAGCGTTTCCAGTAGATTTGTGCGGTGTGCGGACATATCCTGCAACTTTAGGAACGAATGCGGGAGGACCATCATGCCAAAGAAGGACGTAAGCTTTTCTCGACGCACGTTTCTCGGCGGCAGCGCCCTGGCGCTTGCCAGCGGCACGATTTCGATGCCGTTCGTGCGGACCGCGCGCGCCCAGGCGGCGACTTTCAAGGCCGGCGTCATCACGTCTCTGTCGGGCGAGAATATTTCGGGCGGCAATTTGACCAAGAACGGTTACGATCTCTGGGCCGAAGCGGCCAACGAGAAGGGCGGCGTCGAGGTCGGCGGCGAGCGTTTCATGGTCGAGATGTTCTATGGCGACGACCAGAGCAATCCGGCCACCGGCGCCGACGCCGCCGAACGGCTGATCGTGCAGAACGAGGTCGATTTCCTGCTCGGCCCCTACACCAGTGGCTCGACAATCGCCGTTCAGCCGATCTGCCAGAAATACCAGGTGCCGATGATTTCGGGCTCGGCCGAGTCGCCCAATGTCTGGTTGGCCAAGCCCGAATTCAATTTCGGCATCATCCCTTCCGTCGACACGACATCCGGCCAGTCGCTGGGCGTGCTGGTGGCGCTGTCAAACCCGAAGGCGAAGACGATCGCGGTGATCGGCGTCAACGAACCCTTTTCGAAGGAGACCGGCGAAGGCTTCCAGCGCGGCGCCAAGGAAGCGGGGCTCGAAGTCGTCGCCTACGAGCTCGTTCCAGCTTCCGGCGATCTCACCCCCGTAATGTCCAAAATCGCCGCCCTCAACCCTGACATCGTCGCGGTGGGCGGGCATGAAGAGCCGCTGATAAATGTGATCAAGACGTCGAAATCGCTGAATTATCGGCCGAAGGCCTTGATCATGCATTACGGCGTGACCAATCCGGCCTTCGCCGAAGCGCTCGGCGCCGATGCGAACGGCACCTCCGGCGTCGCCGTATGGCTGCCTACGGTGCCCTACAACGACGACCTGTTCGGCACCGCACAGGACTATGTCGCGCGGGCCCAGGCAAAGTTCGGCCATGAGCCCGACTACACGGAAGCCGCCTGCTCGGCCAGCGGCCTCGTCTTCGCCGACGCCGCCAAGCGACTGGGCAAGAAGCCTTCGCTCACCCCCGAGGACCGCGTCGCCCTCAAGGACGCCATCGCCGACACCGACATCACGACTTTCTACGGACCGATCAAGTTCGAGAAGGAAGGCGACCACTATCACGACAACATCCAGCCGGTGCCAGTCATGATCCAGATCCAGGATGGAAAGACCGTCGCTGTCGGCCCGAAGGAAGCGGCCGCGGCCGAGTTCATCTACCCGTTGCCGGCCTGGAAATAATCGCGATCTGAGGCCGGGCGGAGTCGCTATTCGCCGTCGCCCCCTCACATTCTAAGCCGCGGGCAGCATGATGTCGGCCGGCTCTTCCAAAGGCCGGCTGTAGGTTGGGCTTTATACTGCGGGCGTCATTCGCACTCGTGCCAAAAGCATGTTGCGGACTTCTTGGACTGACGGACAGGTTTGCCATTGGATCTTTTTCTTCAAACGCTGCTCAACGGCCTGCTGATAGGCGGCGTCATCGCCACGTTTTCGATCGCCTTCCAACTGACCTTCGGCGTTCTCCATGTCATCGACTTCGCGGTCGGGGCATGGGTCGTTCTCGGCGGCTACTTCGCCTATTACATGGCGGCTTTCCTCGGCATTGACGGGTTCCTCGCCATGCCGATGGCCTTCGTCCTGTTCGGCGCGATCGGCTATCTCATGGGGCCGATGATCTACAATGTTCGAAACAGCCGCACGGCGCGACCCGAACTGATGGCGCTTGCGCTGACCTTCGGCATCTTCACCTTGCTGCGCGGCGGAATGCTGACCGTCTGGGGTTTCAATACGCATAGCGTGCCGACGGCGCTTAGCGGTCACAGCATCATGATCGGCCCGGTTACGGTGCCCCTGATCCGGGTGGCGGCGGCGGCGTTCGCGCTACTCATCGCCGGCGGGCTGTTTTTCTTTCTCTTTCGCACGCGCTACGGGCTGGCGATCCGGGCGACGGCCGAAAATCGCCAGAACGCCGCCTTGATGGGGGTCAACATCCGGCGTCTCAGCGCCAATGTTTACGGGCTCTACGCGGGGATCACGGCGATGTCGGGCGTTCTGATGGGAGGCATCTATTCGGTCAATCCGGAGATCGGCCTGCGCTATACGCTGTTCGCCTTCTTCGTCGCCGTGCTGGCAGGGCTGGGCTCGCTGGGCGGCGCGCTTGTGGCGGCCCTGCTTCTGGGCGTCATCGAAGCCTTTGTCGCGACTTATGGCGGAGCCAGCTACTCGCATCTCGCGATCTTCGCAACGCTCTTCCTTGTCCTGTTGATTTCCCCGCGCGGCATCCTGCGGCGCGGACTGTGAGATGGCCCAGACCATGAAAAATCGTTGGGCCGGCCCGCTTCTCCTCGTCGTCATCCTCGTCGTGCTGGCGTTGCTGCCGGTGCTGGTCAACAATTACTGGCTGCGCATCGCCACCGGCGCGCTGATGTGGGCGGGGCTCGCCTGTTCCTGGAACATGCTAGGCGGCTATGCCGGCTACATCAATTTCGGCCATTCGGCCTTCTTCGGCATCGGCGCCTACGCCACCGCCATCCTGATGGGCGCGGATTTCGCTGTGCCGTTCCTCGCCACCATTCCCATCGGCATGATCGTCACAGCCCTGTTTGCGGTCGTCATCGGCGCGCCGACATTGCGGCTGCGCGGCGCTTATTTCGCCATCGCCACCTGGGCCTTCGCCGAAGTGCTCATGCAGTTCGCCACCGTCGTCGATTTCACCGGCGGAACCGGCGGTATCGGCCTGCCTCCCTTCCTCAACGAGCGCTTCTTCTACTTCGCCATGCTCGCGGCCGCCGTCCTGACCTATTTCCTCACCTGGTCGCTGTTCGAGCGCTCCCGCTTCGGCTTGAAGGTCAAGGCCTTACGGGATCACGAACCGGCGGCCGAAGCCATGGGCATCAACGCCTCGCTGGTCAAGTTGCAGACCTTCATGCTCAGCGCCGTCGTCGCCTCCGTGTTCGGCAGTATTTTCGCCTACTGGGTGACCTTCATCAATCCAAAGAGCGTGTTCGGCGGCGACATCACCGACCAGATGGTCGTCATGGTCCTGCTCGGCGGGCTCGGCAGCCTGTGGGGGCCGGCCATTGGCGGCGTCGCGCTGTTCTTCGTCAACCGGCTTATCTGGATGTACTATGGCGATACCGCCTTCTATATCGCCATTCTCGGCGCCGCCATCATCCTGGTGGTGCTGTTCCTGCCCAACGGCATCGCCGGCCTGTTTGCGCGGCGAAGCGGGAAATCAGGCAGCGTGCTCGACACGGTGCTCGGACGCCTGCTCGGCTCCCGCCAGGGAGGACGCTCGTGAGCATGACGGCCCAAGCGCCCGCGCCAGGCGACCAGCCCATCCTCTTCGTTCGCGACGTGCACAAGCATTTCGGCGGCATCCAGGCAGCCGCCGGCGTCGATCTGGAGGTCGGACGCGGCGAGATCGCCGGCCTCATCGGCCCCAACGGCTCGGGCAAATCGACCCTGTTCAACCTCGTGGCCGGCATGGAGACGCCCGATCGCGGGCAAATCCTGTTCGACGGCCATGAGATCGGCGGCAAAAAGGCCTATACGATAGCCCGTCTCGGCCTCGCGCGCACCTTTCAGATCCCGGCGTTGTTCGAGAACATGACAGTCAGCGGGAACCTTCTGGCCGCGGCTGCCGAGGGTCATTGGCATGGCGCGCAACAGCGGGCGGACGAGACGCTGGCGCTGCTGCATCTCGAACCGGTCGCCAACAACCGCGCGTCCGACTTGTCCGGCGGCCAGCAGAAACTGCTCGAGTTCGGCCGCGTGATCATGCGCCAGGCGTCCCTCATCCTGCTCGACGAGGTGACGGCCGGCGTCCACCCCAACATCCGCAAGATCATCCTGGAAGCGATCGCCAGGCTGCGCGAGCAGGGAACCAGCTTCTTCGTCATCGAGCATGACATGGAAATGGTGCGCAATGTCTGCGACCGCATCATCGTCATGGATTCGGGGCGGGTGGTGACCAGCGGCGCGTTCGAGGACATCGTGCAAAATTCCGAAGTCATGCAGACCTATCTAGGGCGTCCGCAATGAGCACGTTGGTCGCAGACAGCGTTGTTGCGGGCTACGGCAAGCAGGAGATCGTCCATGGCGTCTCCCTTGTCGCGGAAGCCGGCAAGATCACCTGCATCTTCGGCCCCAATGGCTGTGGCAAGTCGACCTTGCTGAAAGCGATCGCCGGCGCGCTGCCGGTGTGGGGCGGCACAATCGGGCTTGGCGGCGAAACGATCGGCAATTTGCCGGTCCATGAAGTCGTGCGCCAGGGCCTGGTGCTGATGCCGCAGGGCGGCGGCGTGTTTCCACGGCTGACGGTGATGGAAAATCTGCGCATGGGCGGCTACGCCATTGCCGACCGGAAGCTGGTGGACAGGCGCATCGAGGCTCTGGTCGACCAATATCCATCGCTGGCGCGGCGGCGCAAGACCACGGCCGGAGCCCTTTCGGGCGGCGAACAGGCGATGCTGGCGCTGGCGCGCGCGCTGGTGTCGGAACCGCGTTTCATCCTGCTCGACGAACCGTCGGCCGGCCTTTCGCCGGCCATGGTGAGCGAGACGCTGGAGCGCATCAAGGTGCTGACCGCGGGCGGCATCGGCATTCTCATGGTCGAGCAGAACATTCGCGAGGCCATGCCGATCGCCGACCGGCTTTATATCCTGGCCGCCGGAGAAAAGCGCTTCGAAGGCACGCCCGGAGATGTCCGCAACGACCGACAGATCATGGACATCTATATGGGCGGCGCCTGATGCCGCCGTCCGCGCCGGCGCCGGCCTGTCGGTGCTGCCGGATTTCCTGGTGCGGGACGAGCCGCGGGGCGGCTCGTCCAAATCCTGCCCGAGGGGCGGCTGCCCTCCGGAGGCATCTATACGGCCTACCCAGCCGCACGTTTCCGCCCGCCCAAGGTGACGCGGTTTGTCGAGATGCTGATTGCGGCTGAGCAGCAGATGGGGGCAAGCGGGGAGGGGCGGGCGCCCTAAGGTCGGAGCGAGGCGCTGATGACCGAAACGGGCGAGCTTGAAGCGCCGAGGCCAAAGCTGCCGATCTCCCCCACAAGGGGGGAGATTGGCTGTCATCCGCGCTCGCCCTCATCACGACTTCGCCGTCACCGGCGCATACTCGAGCGCCACCACGCCGTTGCTGAATGGCGTGGCCGAAATCAGCGCGAGCGGCACTGGCTCGCCGGGCGGGAACAGCGGCTTGCCCTGGCCGACGGCGCCGGGATAGCTGAGCAGCCTGACGCGGTCGACCAGACCGTGGCGCAACAACTCCTGCGCTACGCTGAGGCTGCCATGCACATAGATGTTGCCGCCGCTGCCTTGCTTCAGTTCCCTGACCGCGTCCGGCAGTGCGCCCTGCAGCAGCTCGGCCGGTCTCCAGTCGAGCGCCTTCAAGCTCGTCGACGCGACATATTTAGGCAGCCCGTTGAACCGGTCGGCGAAGTCTCCTGTTTCCTCAGGCCAGGAGCCGGCAAAAATCTCGTAGGTCGTGCGCCCCAACAGCATGGCGCCGCTGTCGGCAAGCTCGTCCTCCTTGAACCTTTGCATTTCATCGTTCCAGGTCACGCCGAGCAGCTTCTCAACCTCGGCGATGCCATCGACGCTAATGAATTCGGTGACGATGAGTTTTCTCATTGCGGGTTCCTTTCTGGCAGAGGACCGGATGGCTGGCGTTCCGAAAACCGCGCCGTGAAAAGAAAAAATAGAGCAGCTCATTATTGTTTTTAGTCGATGTCAGACACGAGCGCGGACCTTCGTCGATCGGAGGCTCGGCGCCACTCAGACCGGCAGCAGAGGCGCGTGGGCGAGCAGAAGCATGTTGGCCGGCCAGTGCTTGTTTGTCCACGATGACCGTTTACCCGACGCCGACGTACGTCTCCGACGCTAACGGCGGCTTTGCGCCTCATGTCGGCCGTTAAAGTCAGCTTTGCCCTTTCCGGAAAGTTGACGTCGCAGGCGACTGCGCTGGGTGGTGGCGCCAAAGCGGCCATCCGCCCGACGACCTGAAATGTAGGAATAAGGCCCAATAGCCGACCTCGCAGAAGGACTCCAACATTGATTAGGTCCGATGCGTGAAGTGTGGCCTGCACGCGCTCCCCGCTCACGGCAAGCGTTTTGTCCGAGAGGCCGACGATCGGAATTATGAGGCGGAATAATTTCAATCGTGTCGGGAGAGGCCAAATCAAAAACGCGCATAGCTCTCAAGAGAGTCCTGGTCACCGATCAGCATCGCCGTCTACGAACTGATAAACACAATCGGTCTTACCCTGAAGCTCTTCGAAAAGTGCTTCGACGGTGCCGGAGGGCGCATAGAATGTCGCTACATAGGCCTTGGGTAAGCGGCTGGACCAACAACGATGCGGTTGCTTGCTCTCAGTCTTTTTCCTACAACCAACCCGATAGACGTCGATACGGCCGAGTTATTCAAGGGTGAAAATATTAGGGGGAAGGATACAAAATGGCTGAAATAAAACAGCAAGCGGATGAGTACGTCTTTGGTCACATCCGGCTGCAACAATTCAACATAAAAGGCCTCTTCGGAGAGCACGATTACGAGATTCCACTAAATCTGGATCAACACGTCACGGCCATCATCGCACCGAATGGCACTGGGAAGACGCTCTGCCTCAGGATGATTGCAAGTCTGTTCGAACGAAAGTGGGCAGTCTTTTACGATACGGTCTTTTCTCAAGCGTCGTATCTCTTTACAGACGGTACATTAGTTATAATAAACAGAAAGTCTCCAACCGACGAAAAAGACGAAGGCGAAAATATCCCCTCAATACAACTTCGCATCGAAGTTCCAAACGGCGAAAAGATTGAATGGTCTCCAAAGTTGTTTGATCCGAAGAGGCCGTTACAAATAGAGCGATATTTGCCGTTCTTAACGCGAATTGGCCCCGGCCGTTGGCGGCACGATCATACGGGCGAACAGTTCGGCCCCAACGAAATTATCGAGGCGTATGGCGACGGTCTTCCGGATGCAATACGAGCAGGTCTATACGGCAAAGTACCAGTGGTTCTGACAGCACTAACCAAGCTAATCGACTGTCGTCTAATTGAAACGCAACGGTTGCTTATCCTAAGAGACGAAAACGAGGACCCATACTATGGTGGCCCAGGGCGCAGACCGCGATCTACGCTTGCCATCACTAGAAAAGCCCAGGCATTGAAAGAAATCATCTCGAAGGAAATTAATGCATACGCGACACTGTCACAGTCGCTGGATCGGTCGTTCCCGAAGCGCGTGATTAACCAGACATCACAGGTCACCTCAGCCGGCCTGACTGACCAACTTGCCGAGTTGGATACAAAGCGACGTGAGCTTATGGAAGCAGGTATTCTAGACACCGAAGCGGATGATCCCGTGTCGCTACCTGAAGGACCCTTAAATCCAGCTATAGCGCGTGTCCTCCACGTATACGCCGAGGATACGACGAAGAAACTGTCCTCTCTTTCACAATTGCCAGAAGATAACTTTGTTCAAAAAACTAATTGATCAACGGTTTATCACGAAAGATGTAAATATAAGTCGTCAGAATGGTATAGATGTAGTCTCGCACGGAGAGAACGTGCGTCTTGACCGGCTGTCATCCGGAGAACAACACCAACTGGTTTTATTTTTTGAATTGCTGTTCGAGATCAGACGAAATTCACTAATATTGATTGATGAACCGGAGCTATCGCTTCATGTGGCTTGGCAAAAGAAGTTCATTGGGGATCTTCTCAGTATTATTGAGCTTAATAAGTTTGACGTTCTGCTTGCGACACACTCCCCACAGTTAATCGGTCGTTGGAACGATCTTGTTGTCGAATTGGGTGATGTCTACGAGGGCGGACCCGCCGACGCCGATGAGGGCATATAATGCTATCCATCGCACGTCACATGGACGCTTACGACATTGCGCAAGAGGTTAAGTTCGAGAGACTGGCGCATAAAGGGTCATTTTTAATAGTGGAGGGTGATACCGACATTAAACGTTTTTCGAAATACGTTGACGAGCAGGAGTGCTCGTTGGTCAATTCCTATGGCCGACGGAAAGCCATCCGCGCCATACAACTTCTTCAAAAGTGGAAAGTAGCGGGAGTAGTTGCCGTTCTGGACGCGGATTTCGATCGGATAAATGGAACTGAATTGACACACCCGGATATCGCATACTCCAGTAATCATGATTTAAGGTTATGGATGGATTAAGACCCGTTTCCGCTGCCAGGTTGCTGAATCTTAACCGCAAAATCCCCTATAAGGTTTCAAACATCGATGTTGGTGATTTTTTCAACGGATTCTTGCTCGACCTTTCCGAATACGTACTAAAATTGACCAAAGAAACCGCAGTGACCGCTGAGGAACGGCGCGTTCTAGAAGAGCTATTCGTCCTTGAGGCCAAGAAGGAATACGACCCTTGGCAATTTACCAACGGGCATGACTTCTACAGCGCGCTTGGCGCGTCACTCAGGGGAGATCTCGGCGCTAGGCGCTACGCACAGACATGGGGATTCGAAGTCGAAATGCATATACGGTTAGCCTTCACCGATGCGGATTTTAAGGAAACTCATATATTTGCGGCGCTTAAGTCTTGGGAGGCGAGGACTAGATATTCTGTTGTCAGCAAACGACTTCACTAATGGCATTGTTAACTCTGACCCATCCGTTTGTCGTTGACCCTGTTGGAAGATGGGCTGACCCCGTCAAACGTAAACCAGGGTTTACGTTTGACGGGCTACTCTAAGGGAACATCTCGGTTGTGTTCGCCGTGCCGTCAGCGCTTACCTGCTAGTTTGAACCTTGTGTCTGCATCGAGTTCCCGGCATCGACATAAGCACGCCAGCGAGGCGACCTCGGACTTAGTGTCCAAGATGGGTTTTGGTCACGACGACTTTCGCGACGACCTGAATGTCCGCTCTCGTGTATCCGCCCTAAAGCGGCTTGTCGGCTGTCGGCCCGCCGCCGCCATTCGAGAAACGTGCGGCGGATGTCCGCTTCCGGCCCAAAACGGCGTGTCGGACACGCGCCCAAGTTTACCTCCTTGCCATCCCGTATCTTTTCCCTAATCTCCCGCTGAGAAAACCTTTTCCCAAACTACCCGGCATCCGCTGATCTCACCATTCAGCGCCTCGCAGGACCATAAGAGAAAAGCTTTTCTCAAACGGGAGGATCAATATCCAATTCATGGCGTCCGATGCGCAGCCAACACCCGCCAAGCAGCCGGTCACCCTCCGCGAGGTGGCCGCCACCGCCGGCGTCAGCGTTGCGACGGCCTCAAAAGCCCTCAACGGGCAGGGGCGGATGACAGCCGAGACCCGCGAGCGCATTCGCGAGACTGCGCAGCGGCTCGGCTTTCGCCCGAACAGCCTGGCGCAGAGCCTGTTGCGCCGGCGTTCGTTTACCGTCGGCCTGTTGACCAACGACACCTATGGCCGGTTTTCGCTGCCGGTCATGTCGGGCATTTCGGATGCGCTGGTCGACAAGGGCGTCTCGGTGTTTTTGTGCAATGTCGAGGACGACCAGCGCCTCGGCCAGCTGCATGTCGATGCCATGCTCGACAAGCGTGTCGACGGCATCATCGCAACTGGCAAGCGCATCGATCGCCACCTGCCGGTCGACTTGTCCGATCTCGGCGTTCCCGTGATTTACGCCTTCACCCAGCCCGATCCCGGTGCCATCGCCTTTGTCTCTGATGATGCCGGCGGTGCGCGCCTGGCGGTCGAGCATTTTTGGCGGCTTGGCCGGCGGCGCATCGCCCATGTCAGCGGGCCGGCGAGTTTTGCGGTGGTGCACGCGCGGGCACAGGCCTATCGTGACGTGCTGACCGAGAAAGGCTTGCCGGTCATGGAACCATTGCTCGGATCGTGGTCGGAAGCGTGGGGGCATGAGGCGGTGAAGACGCTTTTCGACGGTAAGCTGTCGAAGCGCGGGGGCGAAAAGCCCGATGCCGTGTTTTGCGGCAACGACCAGATCGCGCGCGGCGTCATCGACGCGCTGCGCGAGCGCGGGCTTGGCGTGCCGGGCGATGTCGGCGTCATCGGTTTCGACAACTGGCAGATCGTCGCCGAGGCAACCCGCCCGCCGCTGACCTCCGTCGACATGAACCTGGCGGCACTCGGGCGCGAGGCCGGCCTCACCTTGCTTTCGCTCGTCGGCGGCGAACCCGCCGAGCCGGGCATCCGAAAACTGCCGTGCCGGCTGGTGGTGCGTCAGTCATGCGGCCGTCCACCGGACGGCTGAGATTAAGACGCCGTGCGGGGAGCGCGGCCTAAGCAGAACCATCAGGAGGAGAACCATGAGAACTATGATTGCCGGGCTCGCTATTGCCGCGAGCATCCTGAGCTTTCCGTCCGCCGCCGCCGAGACCGCCAACATCTGGGTTCGCGCCGACGGCTCGAACTTCATGCCGCGCATCGTCGATGCCTTCAACAAGAGACATGAGAACCAGATCAAGCTGGACATCATCCCCAATGCCGAGATCATCCCGAAATACGGCGCTGCCGCCGCCGGCGGCACGGCGCCCGATGCGCTGTCGCTCGACCTGATCTACACGCCGTCCTTCGCCGCCGCCGGCCAGCTGGAGGACATCACCGACTGGGCGAAATCGCTGCCTTATTTCAACAGCCTGTCGCCGGCGCACGTCAAAACCGGCACCTACAAGGACCGCATCTACGGGCTGCCGTTCTCCGCCGATAGCTCGGTGCTGATCTGGAACAAAAAACTGTTCAAGCAGGCCGGCCTCGACCCTGAAAAGGGGCCGACCAACTGGGCCGAGATCGAGGCCTATGCCGAAAAGGTCAACGCGCTTGGCGGCGATATCAAAGGCTTCTATTTCTCCGGCAATTGCGGCGGCTGCAACATCTTCACCTTCACGCCGCTGATCTGGGCCTCGGGCGGCGACATCCTCACCGAGGACGGCTCGAAAGCGACGCTCGACAGCCCGCAGCTGCGCGGCGCCATCGATCTTTACCGCTCGATGGTCAAGAAGGACCTGGTGCCGGCAGGCGCGCAGACCGATACCGGCTCCAACTTCTTTGCGGCGTTTGCCGCCGGCAATATCGGCATCTCGCCGTCCGGCGCCTTCGCCATCGGCGCGCTGAACACGCAATACCCGGACATCGACTACGGCGTCACCTTCCTGCCGGGCAAGGATGGCGGCTGGTCGTCCTTTGCCGGCGGCGACAATTTCGTCGTCACCAAGGGCACCACGAAAATCGCGGTGGTCAAGGAGTTCCTCGACTTCGCCTATTCGCTGGAGGGCCAGACCATCCTGGCGAAATACGGCAGCCTGCCGGTGCGCGGCGACATCGCCAACGAGGCGCTGAAAGACCTTGACCCGCGCTACAAGATCGCCGCCGAGGCCATGGCCAAGGGCCGCACGCCCTATTCGGTGGTGTTCAACGACCTGATCAACTCCGCCAACGGTCCGTGGAACCAGATGGTCAACGAGGTCTTCTTCGGCGAGGACGTCAATGGCGCCATCGCCAATGCGCAGGAAACCATGCAGTCGATCATCGATTCGGCACCGCAGCAGTAAGCGCCGGCTGGGGACGTAGCGCTAACGAGAGAGCAGGCATGACCTCCATCGCAGCCATCTCCACCCCAACCTCCCGCCGCAAACTGGTCGGCGCCGGCCGCCGGCAGTGGGTCGGCCTGCTCTATGTCGCGCCGGCCGTCGCGCTGGTCGTCGTCTTCTTCATCATTCCGCTTGGCATGACGGCGTGGATGTCGCTGCACAACTGGCCGCTGATGGGCGCGCACTCGTTCATTGGCCTCGACAATTACTGGGCGATCCTGCGCGACACCAGGTTCTGGAACGCGCTCAAATTCACCGGCTACTATACGGTGATCGTCACCATCGCGATCTTCGTCGTCGCCTTTCCGCTGGCACTGTTCATCGAAAGGCCACGGCCGCTGACCGGCTTCTACCGGACGTCGTTCTTCATGCCGGCCGTCATCGGCTTCGCCTCGGCCAGCCTGCTGTGGTCGTGGCTGCTCAATGTCGATTCCGGCCTGTTCAGCCCGGCCGCCTTCGAGCTCGGCCTGACCGAGAAGAAGGTCAACCTGCTGGCGACGTTCCAGCCGGCGTTCTGGTCGATCATCGCCATGGTCGTCTGGAAGGTGGCGGGTTTTACCATGATCATCCTGATGACCGGCCTGCAATCGATCCCGCCGGATCTGCAGGAGGCGGCGATGATCGACGGGGCAGGGCCGCTGGCGCGGTTTCGCGCCATCACCCTGCCGCTGATGCGCCGCACGCTGGCGCTGGCGCTGATCCTGTCGGTTGCCGGCTCGGTGCTCGCCTTCGACCAGTTCTACATCATCCTGCGCGGCGGACCGCGCAACCAGACGCTGACCGCCGTCTACTGGATTTTCAACCAGTCGTTCGTGTCGTTCAAGCTCGGCTACGGCGCCGCCCTGTCGATGGTCCTGCTGGTCATCTTGGTCGCGCTCAGCCTGATCCAGCTGCGGTTGCTGCGCCAACCGGAGGGCGTTGACTGATGGCGCAGGCACGAAGCCGCAAACGCCGCATCGGCATGCAGATCGCCGAGCACGCGACGGGCATCATCGCCTCATTGCTGTTTCTGGCGCCGATCGTCTGGACCGTGCTTTCGGCCTTCAAGCCAGCACAGGAATCGCGCCAGCCGCCGCTGCCGCCCTGGCCGACGACGGGTTTTTCGGTCGAGAACTACGCGACGCTCAACACCTTCGGCGACGGCCTCTGGCTGCCGGCGCAAAACAGCATCTATGTCTCGGTCATGACCGTGGTTTTGTCGGTGATCGTCAGCGTGCTGGCCGGCTACGGTTTCTCGCGCTTCCGCTTTCCGCTGAAGAACCTGCTCTTCGTCCTTATCCTGTCGACGATCATGATCCCGTTCCAGTCGATCCTGACGCCGATCTTCCTGGTGCTGACCAAGATCGGCCTGCACAACACGCTGACCGGGCTGGTTTGCGTCTATGTCACGCTGCAGCTGCCGTTCTCGATCTTCATGATGCGCAACGCTTTCGACGCGGTGCCGCGCGAGATCGAGGAGGCGGCGCGCATGGACGGCGCCAACAATGTCACCATGCTGCTGCGGGTGATGCTGCCGCTGGTCTGGCCGGGCATCGTCACCATCGCGCTGTTCGCGTTCCTCGGCGCCTGGAACGAGTTTCTGGCGGCGCTGGTGCTGATGACCGACCAGTCCAAATTCACGCTGCCGATCATGATGACGGCGCTGCAGTCGGGCCGCTTCGGCGCCATCGACTGGGGCGCGGTGCAGGCCGGGGTCACCGTGATGATGGTGCCATGCCTGGTGCTGTTCCTGCTGCTGCAGCGCTTCTACATCCGCGGCCTCATGGCAGGGGCCGTGAAGTGACCAATCGAACCGAATCGGAGTAAATTGATGACCGCATCGCAATCCGCCAAGCCGGCTGCCGAGCTGGACCAAACCGGCAAGTCGGGCAGGCCAAAACGCGCCTTCCGCCCGCTGCCGATGCCGCAGGTCGATGTGCGCGGCTTTTGGGGTGACCGTGCCGATGCCGTCGCCACCACGACCGCCGGCATCCTCTATGACCGCTGCGTCGAGGCGCGCATGCTCGAGCAGATCGATCCGGATCGGCCATCGCCGGGCGTCGTCATTCCGTTCCACTCACCTTCGCCGGACGAAGCAGCCACCGCCGGCAACGAATTCACAGGATCGACGGTGACGACCCAGATGTTCTGGGACTCTGACTGGGGCAAGACTATCGAGACCGCCGCCTACTCGCTGTACCGCCGCCGCAACGAAGCGCTGGAGAAGAAGATCGACGCCGTCATCGACATGTACGGCAGACTGCAGCAGCCGGACGGTTATCTGTCGAGCTGGTACCAGCGCATCCAGCCCGGCCTGCGCTGGACCAATCTGCGCGATTGCCACGAGCTCTACTGCGCCGGCCATCTGATCGAGGGCGCGGTCGCGTACTACCAGGCGACGGGAAAACGCAAGCTGCTCGACATCATGTGCCGCTATGCCGACCATATCGCCGAGACCTTCGGCCCCGAGCCCGGCAAGAAGAAAGGCTATTGCGGCCATGAGGAGATCGAGCTGGCGCTGGTCAAGCTCGCACGGGTCACCGGCGAGCAGAAGTACATGGACCTGGCAAAATACTTCATCGACCAGCGCGGCCTTGAGCCGCATTATTTCGACCAGGAGGCGCGTGCCCGCGGCGCCGACCCAAAAGCCTATCATTTCAAGACCTACGAATACAGCCAGTCGCACAAGCCGGTGCGCGAGCAGGACAAGGTCGTCGGCCATGCGGTGAGGGCGATGTATCTCTATTCCGGCATGGCCGATATCGCGACCGAATATGGCGACGACACGCTGCGGGCGGCGCTCGACCGGCTGTGGGACGACCTCACCACCAAGAACCTCTACATCACCGGTGGCCTCGGACCGTCGTCGCACAATGAGGGCTTTACATCAGACTACGATCTGCCCAACGAAACCGCCTATGCCGAGACCTGCGCTTCGGTCGGATTGGTGTTCTGGGCGAGCCGCATGCTCGGCATGGGCCCCAACGCGCGTTACGCCGACATGATGGAGCGAGCGCTCTACAACGGCTCGATTTCGGGCCTGTCGCTCGACGGCTCGCTGTTCTTCTATGAAAATCCGCTGGAAAGCCGGGGCAACCACAACCGCTGGAAATGGCATCGCTGTCCGTGCTGCCCACCCAATATCGGCCGCATGGTCGCCTCGATCGGCAGTTATTTCTACGGCCTGTCCGGCGATGCCCTTGCCGTCCATCTCTATGGAAACAGCACGGCTCGTTTCGATATCGCAGGAACGCAAATGGAGCTGCGCCAGACCAGCAACTATCCATGGGACGGCGCGGTCTCGATCACGATCGAGCCCGAGGCGCCGACGACATTTACCTTGCACCTGCGCCTGCCGGCCTGGTGCCGCAAGGCGGCGCTCAAGGTGAACGGGGAGGCGGTCGATCTGCAGGCGGTCACCAGCGACGGCTATGCCGCGATCCGGCGCGAATGGCGCAAGGGCGACCAGGTCGAGCTCGACCTCGAAATGGCCATCGACCGGCTCTATGCCAACCCGCAGGTGCGGCAGGATATCGGCCGCGTCGCGCTTGCCCGCGGCCCGCTGATCTATTGCGTCGAGGAGACCGACAATGCTGGCCAGCTGCACCGCATCGCCTTGCCACAGACGGCACAGATCGAGGCGCATCAGCAGCCGAACCTTTTGGGCGGCGTCGTGACGCTTTCGGCTGTTGCCACGAAAGAGGCGTTTGAAGACTGGGACAACGGCCTCTACCGCCCCGAACCGCCGGCGGTTGAGGAAGCAAAAATCACCGCCGTGCCGTATTTTGCCTGGGACAACCGCGATCCCGGCGAGATGCTGGTCTGGCTGAGAGACTCGTGATCCGGGGACGAAGATGATGCCGCCGACGACAGGGATGTCTTGAATTCGCCCCGGCGGCGCTAGTTTAGAGGGCAGAGTGGCGCCAGCCACTCGAATGGGTGGAGGCAGAGTTGGCGCTCGAAGATGTCGCGCGTCCGAGCGCTGGTGCTCGCGCCATGGTCATGACCGTCGCGGCGGTGCCGTTGCTGTTCGTGATCAGTGGACTGGCCATCCGCTATGCGGCTTTTGCTTCGGTGTCGGAGGAAACAGGTTTTGCGGCTTATGCCCGTGCGCTGTGCCGGTGGGATTGCGCCTGGTACGTTGGCATCAGCGAACAGGGCTATGAGCGCTTTCCCATTCCAAACCACAGCAATGTCGGTCGCTGGGGCTTCTTCCCGCTCTATCCGATGCTGGTGGCGGCGATCCGGTTTGTTTTCCCATATCCTACGATACTGATCGCGACGGTCACCTCGATTGCGTGCAGCTACGCCGCCTGTCTGGTGGCGTGGCCGCTGCTCGAGAACAACATGCGGGCCTATGTGCTGTATTGCGCGTTTCTGCTCAGCGGCCCGTTCTCGTTCCACTTCACGACCTTCCTGAGCGAACCGCTTTTCGTGCTGCTGACCTCGTGCGTTTTTCTGGCGCTCAAGCGCTCCAGCTATCTCGCCGCGGGCGTTTCATCCGCGCTGCTGTCGGCGACCAGGCTGGTCGGAGTCTTCGTCGTCTTTGCAACCGTCATTCAAATGTTCAGCGAGCACCGCCGGCAGGGCGGATCGGCGCTGTCTTTCCCGCGCTGGGTACTTGGCCGACCGGATCTGCTGGTCGCTGTCCTCATCTCGCCTGCCGGTTTGTTCGCTTACATCCTGTTCCTGTACCTCACCGTCGGAGACGGCTTTGCATTCCTGCACATCCAGCGCGCGTTCGGACGGGTGGCGGGCAATCCGCTGGTCTTCCTGTGGGACGGGCTCTCAGCTGTTCCGACCACCGGATGGCTGCCCACGGCGCCGCAATGGAGTGCGCTCTCCGCGATCACCGGGCTGGCGCTGTCGGCCGGTCTGGCGGCTCGCAGGCAATATGGCGCGGCACTGTTCTGCGCGCTCTGCATCATCCTGCCGCTGATCACCAACCTGGCCTCAATCGTCAGATATGTGATTGGGCTTGCGCCCCTGACAATGTTGCTCGTCGTCCTGTTGTCGGCGTCGAGGCTCATTTGGCTCGCGGCTTTGGTTCTCTTCCTTGGCGCCTGTTATTTCATGACTGTGGCGTGGATCGGAGGCTATCTTGCCCTGGTCTGACATTCCGGCCCCGTATCGGCGCGCCGCCTCGCTTGGCGGCTACGCGCTTGCGGCAGTTCTGGCCGGGTCCGAGATCGTCATCCTAGCGCTTGCTCTCAATCCGAACGTCAACGCCGATTACCGCGCCTTTTACATCGATCAGACGACGACCTGCCTTAATCGCGATGCGACCGGCAGCTACACACTTGGCCAGACGGTGTCGTTCCGGAGCGACGGCGCCAAACGGGCAGCCAGCATAAAGGTCTGCGGCTGGTCGGGGTCGGCCGGCGACGGCACCCATTCGCTAGGCGAGACCTCGCGGCTTCGCGTGAAGATACCGCCGCTCCGCGACAGCCTGATGGCCACGCTGCAAATGGCCGCCGTCATTCGTCCACCGCAGATCACGCAAAGGGTGGTGATCTCGGTGAACGGTGTTCGGGTGCATGCGGAGACGCTGTTTGGCAAAGAACCACGAACGGTCTCGTTCGTCGTTCCACCGGCGGCTCTCGGCAAGGCCGATACACTCGAAATCGCCTTCGACTATCTCGACGGCATTCCGCCGACTCCGGCCGCCAGCAACATCTACAAGCGCTCCATCAAGCTGGTGTCGTTGCGGCTGGATGCGATTTGAGATCACGCTCAAAATCCCTGCAGTCCATGCGTATCATGAACGCGCGCAATAGGCGTGTTCACAGAACGCTGTATTACAGCCAATGAAGAGCATTGCCGTGCGCTGGCGACAGCACGGGGTCGCAGCGTACCAGCAGTGCCGAGCGGGTCTTAGCGAAAGGTCTCCGGCCCGGGGCGCGCCATGGCCTGCTCGCGCGGCGTTTTGTCTGCGGCCGCCATGATCAAGCTGGCGAAGCGCGTGAGATCCACATTGCCGCCACTGACGATGACACCGATGCGCTGGCCGCGCAGGCTTTGCGATTCACTGCGAACCGCCGCCGCTGCAAGACAACCGGTGGGTTCGACCACGATTTTCATGCGCTCGGCGAAAAAATGCATCATTTCGATGAGCGCGTCGTCGCTGACCGTGGTGATAGCGGCAACCTTGTCGCGGATGACAGGAAAATTATGCGCGCCCAGATGGGTGACGACCGCGCCATCGGCGATGGATTTCGGCACTTCGATGGTGACGACCTCACCCCGCGCGAGGGATTGCTGACCATCATTGCCGGCCTCCGGTTCAACCCCGACGACCCTGCAGGCGGGCGCACATTCCGCTGCCGCCAGTGCGGCGCCGGCGAGCAGGCCGCCACCGCCAAGGCAGACATAAAGGGCATCGAGAGAGCCGGCCTCCTGGATAAGTTCAAATGTCGCCGTGCCTTGCCCGGCAATCACATCGGGGTGGTCATAGGGTGGAATGAGGGCGGCTCCTCGCTCGGCGGCGGTCCTGCTGCCAATCTCTTCGCGGTTCTCGCTGTAGCGGTCGTAGAATATCACTTCTGCGCCATAGCCGCGGGTGGCACGCACCTTCAGCTCGGGCGCATCCCTGGGCATGATGATCGCTGCCTTCACGCCCTTGATCGCGGCCGCATAGGCCAGCGCCTGCGCATGATTGCCCGAAGAATAGGCCACCACTCCGCGCGCCCGCGCCGAAATATCCAAGGCCAGAAGCGCGTTCATGGCGCCGCGGAACTTGAACGCGCCCCCACGCTGGAAGTTCTCGCACTTGAAGAACACCTCGGCGCCGGTCAGCTCGTTGAAGGTGCGCGAGGTCAGCACCGGCGTCCGGTGGGCCAATCCGGCGAGGCGCGCCGCGGCGGTCAGGACATCGTCGAATGTCGGGATATTGAGGGACATTGCGGGTCGCCTTCTTCACTTTGCCGATGGTGGGCTGGCCGATGAGCTGGCTTGTCTGCGACGATATGTGTTTGCGCGAACCGGCGATCGCATTCGATGGGAAAGTCGGCGCAGCATTCGTCCGAATGACGGGCGACAAACCGCAGGAAATGCCGCTCGTTGGCCAACACCGCTGTCTTCCCCCGAGAACCGCTGGCTAGAATGAGGGAAAGCCGGGGAGATGTCATGTCCGTCACCGCAGACGAGTCGCAGCTGGTACTGCTTGCGGGCGATCAGGTCGCGCCGCTGTTGGAGCCGGATGCCGTCCTCGATGCCGTGCGGCGGTCCTTCGAGCTTCACAGTGCGCGCGAAGGCAGGGTCTTTCCGCTTGTGCGCGAGAAGCTGCATACCGGCGGCATTTTCGGTATCAAGTCGGGCGACGTGCCGAAAGCCGATCTTCTGGGCTTCAAGGCAGCGGGCTTCTGGCCAGCCAACCGCGAACTCGGCAAGGAGCCGCATCAGGCGACCATCGTGCTTTTCGACCCGCACACCGGGCGTCCCTTGTGCATCATCGACGGGAACGCCATCACCACCTTGCGCACAGGGGCGGCTGGCGCCATTGGCCTGACCCTGCTGGCCCGCCCCGAAAGCCGGTCGATCTGCATTTTCGGCACCGGCACCCAGGGCCGGATCCAGCTGCGCCTGGCACTGCGTGAGATGCCCGGTCTGGACACCATCCATTACCTGACGGCGGACGGCCGGGCCGACGCGGCGTTCGAGGCGGCATTCGAGGATTTCGCGCCGGCCCATTCGAACCAAGCCGCCAAAGCTGTCGGCTCGAGCGATATCATCATCACCGCGACCCCTGGCAGCGGACCGCTGTTTCCGGCAGACGCGGTGCGGCCCGGCACGCACATCAACGCCGTGGGTGCCGATACGCAAGGCAAGCGGGAACTGCCCGACGGCCTGCTTCGCCGGGTACGGCTCTTTGCCGACGACTGCGAGCAATCGGCCGCTGTCGGCGAAGGCCAGTGGGACACCGGCTGCCAGGCGACCGAAATCGGCGATCTTCTGACCGGAAAAATTCCGTTCACGCGCGATGCCGCCGATATCACAGTCTTCGATATGACCGGGCTCGCGCTGCAGGATCTGACGGTCGCGGATATGCTCTGGCGACAGGCCAGGAGCCGGGGCACGGGAACGCGCGTGCCATGGCGCTGGTAGGCCGGGCCGAAGTGACCGACGGCGACGGAACAAAGCTCGAGACGCGATCTTCGTTGCGCACGGAACAGTCAATCAGCTCGCCCTGAAGGGTCCACTCAAGAAGATCTTCGTCATCGCTGAGAACTGACCACAGCTTCCTCTGTCCGAAAGGAACGAACTGCCACGCCGGACTATGGCGGGACAGGCGCCGTGGAAGCGGTGAAGCTGTGTGCCTGAAGCGCGCCTGTATGTATTGGATGCCGGAAGAGGGTGCGGCGGCGGCGACCGCATCGGCGAGAGCGGTCATCAAACGGTCCAGATCGCGCCTGAGCCCGTAGGTAACGATCGCTCAGCGTCCTTTGCTGTTGCCATTGCGGTCAATCGCGTCTGAAGGCGCCGACTTCCATTTTCGATCTGTCCGTGAAGCGTGACAGGCGGAATGGAGTCGCATCGACGCTTGCCGCGTCACCGGCGACCAGATCCGCCGCCAGATGGCCAATGCCAGGGCCGGCGCCGAAGCCGTGTCCGGAACAGCCAGCGGCGACGAACGCTCCGCCGATGCTGTCCACCGCCGAAATCACCGGTACTGCGTCCGGCGTGAAGTCGATATAGCCGCCCCAGGAGGACACGATGCCGGCATCGGCAACGGCGGGGAACAGGGCCTTTATCTGCGTCATGATGCTTGCCACCATCCGCTTGTCCGGAGCGGGATCGAGGACGCGGATGCGCTCAAACGGGGTCGGCCTGTCGAGATGCCAGCGACCGAGTGTTTCCGGGCCTGCGAAGAACGAGCGACTTATGCCGATCTCGACGGACTTCAGTCGGTTGATGAACATCGGCAGAAACGGGCGGGCGTAGCGGATGCCCTGCGGGGTGATCTCGAGCGTCGCCCTGCCGCTGGCGGCTATCGTGTAGCTGCCATCGATCCGGCGCGTCAGGGCACCGTCAGAGGTAAAGATTGCCCCGCCAAGATCCGGTGCAGGACCGGTCCGCAAGGTGGTCTGACGGACGCTGGCCTGCGGCAGCGAAACCGCATGCATGCGCAGGAAAGCAGAAGCCCAGGCGCCGGCGGCGCATAGCACTGCGCTGGTGCGGATAAGGCCTTTCTCGGTGACGACGCCGCTCACTTGCCCATTGGTGATATCCAGGCCGCGTGCCGCGCAGTTCTGATGAATGGTCGCGCCACGCTTGCGGGCGCCCTCGGCGATCCGCGGGGCGGCGAGCCAGGGCTCGGCCTTGCCATCGTCTGCAGCGTGGACACCGCCCAGTCATTTGCGGCCGCCAGCCGCAGGAACGGCGGCAGTGGCCTCGTCGGCCGTAAGCATCCGCGTCTTGACGTCGAACCGCCGGGCAACCGCGCGCCACTTGTCCCATTCGGCAAGTTGCTTTGGATCGTCCGTCGCATAGATGAGCCCGCAACGGCGGAAGCCAAGGTCGTGCCCGATCTCTTCGGTCAGCTCTTGCCACAGCCGCAGCGCCAGATTGGCAAGCGGCAATTCACGTGCATCGCGGTTCTGCCGGCGGCACCAGCCCCAGTTCCGGCTCGACTGTTCGCAGCCGACGTACCCCTTTTCGATCAGCGCCACCGACAGGCCGCGCCGCGCCAGGGAATAGGCCGCGCTGGCGCCGACAATCCCGCCGCCGATCACCACGACGTCCGCTGACTTGGGCAGCGTTTCATCGCTGCTGATGTGGTGGATTAAAGGAGACATGGCGGCCTCGGCAATCAATGATAGCTCGCAGTATCGGCGAACGGCGCCGCAGAATGCACTGACTGCAGTGGCACTTCGGTATTTTGCACGGAATATCGCCGGCATTCGGCGAGGGACGCGGAAGGGGCGATTCTATCGTCGTGTCAGTCTTCCCACTCCAACAGTCCTGGTGCTCATGAACACCCAGTCCATCACATTCGAACCTTTTGAAGCGCACCATCTTGAGGAAGCGACGGCCCTGTCGCGAGCGGCCGGCTGGCCGCACCGGAGCGAAGACTGGGCCATGATCTGGTCCCTGAGCAAAGGTCAGGTCGCCTTGGAAGCCGGCAGGGTGGTCGGAACCGCCTTCATGACCCCCTTCGGAAATACCTGCGCAACGCTCAACACCATCATCGTCGATGAGGCAATGCGTGGTCGCGGGCTGGGACGGCGGCTGACCACCACCGCGCTCGAGCAGGCCGGCGACCGCGAGTGCCGCCTTACCGCCACGGCCGACGGACTGCCTCTTTATGAAAAGCTGGGCTTTTTCGCGACGCACGATGTTCGCCAGCACCAGGGCACCGTCGGGCGGGTCAGTGCGCCCCCGGCCGTGGAATGGATCGGGTCCGAGCACCTTCCGACACTCACCGCGCTCGATCGCGCCGCCTTCGGTGCGGATCGCGCCGCACTCATGAACGCCTTGGCGGGCGAGGGACGGTTTGCGGCCATCACCAACGAGGACGGCATCGCGGCCTTCGCAGCCGTGAGGGCATTTGGCAGGGGCGAGGTCGTCGGACCGGTCGTGGCGGAGGATCGCGATCAGGCGAGAGCCCTGATCGCCTTCATCCTCTCGGGAATGCAGGGCTGCTTCGTGCGCATCGACATCCCTGAAGACGCCGGCCTTTCACCCTGGCTCGAAGGATTGGGGCTTGCCCATGTGGGCGGGCCGGTTGCCATGCTCCGGGGCGCAAGCAATATCCCGGGTTCCGCGAACGCACGCATCTTTGCCCTGGCCAGCCAGGCCCTCGGCTGAGCCCAACTCAGAAGGCCATGGATCAGGTGGAGCGGTCGCCGTGCTCGCCGGGTCCTCGCTGCGCAAAAACCCATCGGTCGAGCATGAGAAGATTGACCGCCGGAACAAGCAGGCATGTAACCAGAATGGCAATGATCGGCGGCAGGCCGAGTTTCGCCGTCAAAAGCGCCGGCGCCGCATAAGCCACGGCAAAGCCTGTCGCCGTCAGCAGGAGAAAACGCGCAGCTTCCGATCGATGCGATCCATTCGACATGAAGGTTACTGATTTATGGGCGAAATATGAAAACACGGCAGCCGCCGCGTAAGCCGCGAGCGACGCCTGGACCGGCGAAAGGCCGATCCATTTCGATTCGACCAAACCGATAGCCAGGGCAGCATACAGGATTGTCGCGGCGATGCCGACCAACCCGAAGCGCGCCAGCAGCTTCAGCCCGGCACCGGCAGTCGAACGGTCCTCAGACATGCGCGCTGCACGCATACTGGGCCCCGAGCGGCAGAGGCGCGAGCAGGCGCTCGAGTCGTCTGGCGAAGGACCTGGCCGACGGCAGCAGCAGGAAGTGCTCGGATCGGATATCCTGAAAACCCGTCTCCTGAAAAAGGGATCTTGCCTTGGCGGCGTTGAGCAGGACCGCGTCCTGGTCGAACGGACACCGGAACACCGCAAGACGCGTCAGCGGATTATGGGGGTTATGCTCGATGATGCAGGCGACGCCGCCCGGCCGCACGACGCGCCGCATTTCCCGGAAGAAATCGGGCCAGGAGGCGGGCGGAACGTGATGGACGACGCAACTGGCGAAAGCCAGATCGAACGCGCCGTCGCCATAAGGCAGGCGCGGCGTCGTGCAGGCCCTGTAGGTCACACACGGATTGTCCTGGCCGGCGCGCAGGATCGATTCTTCCGAGACGTCGCAGCCATCCAGGCTCTCGAACGCGCCTTCGAGATAAGGGTGGAGCGACCCGACGCCGCAGCCGATATCCAGCGCCCGCACCCCGCCCTGTCGAAGCCCACGCTCGACAACGAGACGCCGCAGCAGGTCGGCCTTGGCGATCAGAAAAAAGTCGTGCCCGAGTCCGGAAAACCGGATGGATCCTGCGACCGCCTCGCCATAGTTCGATTTATAGCTGTCGAAGAGTTCGGCCATCAGCCGAGGCTCCGTTCCTGGGTTTTCGAAACGGTCGACGGCTCTCACTGGCGGCACGCATCGCCTTGTCGAAGCCGGCGACCCGATCGATCACGTAAAGCGGACGGCGTTTCACCTCGGCGTGGATGCCGCCGACATAGAGCCCGACCACGCCGGTCATGAAAAGATTGATGCCGCAAAGCAGCGACACGATCACCACGGTGGATGTCCAGCCGGCAATGATGCCGGTTTCAAAAATCCAGGCGAAGATGGCGTAAATGCCGAACAACACCGCAAGCGCGGAGATCGCTAATCCGCCCCACAGCGCCATGCGCAGCGGCTTCTCGGAGAAGCTTACGATGCCGTGAACGGCAAGGTGCATCATCTTCCAGAATGGGTATTTGGTCTGGCCAAGGGTCCGCGCCGGGCGTTCGAAAGGCACCGCTGTCTGCTTGAACCCCATCCAGGCGAACATGCCCCTGACGAAACGGTCGTGTTCGGGCATTTGCTTGAAGGTTTCCAGAGCCTTGCGTCCGACCAGGCGAAAATCGCCGACGTCGCGGGGGATGTCGACCGACGTCATCTTCTCCAGCAGGCGGTAGAAGAGACTCGCCGTCAGGCGCTTGAACCAGGATTCGCCCTCACGCTTGACACGGCGGGCATAGACGATCTCGAAGCCTTCCTTCCACTTCGCCACCAGATCGAGGACCACCTCCGGCGGGTCTTGCAGGTCGGCATCCATGACGATGACGGCATCACCCGCAGCCGCATCCATACCGGCCGTGATCGCGACCTGATGGCCGAAATTGCGGGAAAGCTCGATCAGCCGGAAGCGCGGCTCGACGGCGACGACGTTGCGAAGGTATTCGACGCTCCCATCGAGGCTGCCGTCATCGACGAAGATCGCCTCAGTCTCACCGTCCAGCCGGCCGATCAGCGAACTAATCCGCTCGATCAGTCGCGGCAGCACCTGTTCTTCATTGTATATGGGAAGGACCAGCGAGTACCGCGGCGGCGACACGTTCACCGCAGTCCTGATGCTTTGGATCACAGGGTCTCGCATGCCGTTGAAAATGGAACGCAAGCTACAAAGTTCCAAGAACATACAAGAAATCGCTAAATTTAGCGGTTTCGGCCAGGTGCTGATCATGCGGGGAAAGGAACACAGGCGTTACCGCAATCGAGCGTCCATTTGTGGTCGGAGCACGGCGCCAATGGGCTATCGGCCAGTCCGAAACCGCCGCGAAGCAACCTTTGAGGCCCGCTTCGATCATGCCGCCCAAAACCGGGTGTCTGCTGGCCGATTTGCCCCGCTTGCCACTTCTGCCATTGCACAAGCCACATCAGAACAATAGATGGTGCGGAGCGGCCGCCCCTTATGTCAGGCGGAAAAACAGGACTATGCGCATGACCGATACGCTGGACTCAGCGAAATTGACCGACCGGGTCGCGGCCCTGGTCGAGGCTGCCAAACGGGCCGGCGCCGACGCCGCCGACGCGGTTGCGGTGCGCGGCCGTTCGACCGGCGTGTCGGTGCGGCTTGGCAAGGTCGAGGGCACCGAGGCGTCCGAGAGCGAGGATGTCTCGCTGCGCGTCTTCGTCGGCAAGCGGGTGGCGAGCGTCTCGGCAACCGCTGCCTCCGACCCGAAAGCGCTAGCCGAGCGCGCCGTGGCGATGGCGAAAGTCTCGCCGGAAGATCCCTACCAGGGCCTCGCCGATCCGGCCTTGCTGGTCAAGAAGCCGCGCGACCTCGATCTGTTCGATCCGACGGAAGTCTCGGCCGACCAGTTGAAGGAAGCGGCGCTGGCCGCGGAAGCGGCGGCCCTTGCCGTCAAGGGCGTTACCAATTCGGCCGGCAGCGGCGCCAGCGCCGGGCTTGGCGGGCTGGTGCTCGCCACCTCGCACGGCTTTGTCGGCCACTATGTCGCCTCGCGCTTTTCGCGCTCGACCAGCGTCATCGCCGGCGAGGGCACCGGCATGGAGCGCGACTATGAATACTCCTCGCGCCAGCATTTCTCCGATCTCGACGCGCCCGAGGACATCGGCCGCAAGGCCGGCGAACGCGCGGCGCGGCGCATCGGCGCGCGCAAGGCGGCGACGGGGCCGGTCGATGTGGTGTTCGACCCGCGCGTCGCCCGCGGCATTGCCGGCCATCTCGCCGGCGCCATCAATGGCGCCTCCGTCGCGCGCAAGACCAGCTTTCTGCGCGACATGATGGGCAAGCAGGTGGCGGCGGCCGCGATCACCGTCACCGACGAGCCGCTCCGGCTCCGTGGCCAGGCGTCGCGTCCGTTCGACGGCGAAGGCATCGAGGGTGAAAAGCTGCTTATGGTTGAGAAGGGCGTTTTGAACCACTGGTTCCTGTCGACCTCAGTCGCGCGGGAATTGGCGCTGACCACCAACGGGCGCGGCTCGCGCAACGGCTCCTCGGTCTCGCCGTCATCGACTAATCTTGCCATCGAGCCGGGCGAGCGGACGCCCGAGGACCTCATCAAGTCGCTCAAATCAGGTTTTTACGTCACCGAGGTGTTCGGCCAAGGCGTCGACATGGTGACTGGCGAGTACAGCCGCGGCGCTTCCGGCTTCTGGATCGAGAATGGCGAGCTCGCCTATCCGGTTGCGGAAGTGACCATCGCCTCGAACCTGAAGACGATGTTCCTCAACATGGTTCCGGCGAGCGATCTCGATCGCAATTTCGGCACCGCCGCACCAACGCTGCTGATCGAAGGCATGACCCTTGCCGGAGCTTGACCAGGTCGCCTCCGCCGCCGGGGCTCGTGAGGATCTGCCGCTGCTGCGCGACGCTGCCCGCGAGGCGGGCGCCATCGCCATGCGCTATTTCGGCAACAATCCGCAAGTGTGGATGAAGGGCGGCACCTCACCGGTGAGCGAGGCCGATCACGCCGCCGACGCCTATCTGCGCCAAACCTTGCTTGCAGCGCGGCCGGACTATGGCTGGCTGTCGGAGGAGACGGCCGACGATCCGGCAAGGCTTGCCGCCCGCCGCACCTTCGTCGTCGATCCGATCGACGGCACCCGCGGCTTCCTCGAAGGCCTGCGCTCCTGGTGCGTCAGCGTCGCGGTGGTCGAGGACGGCCGCACGCTTGCCGGCGTGCTCGAATGTCCTGCCACGGAGGAGACCTATTGGGCGCTGCCAGGTGAGGGGGCGTTCCTGAATGGCCGTCGCATTGCCGTGCGCCGCCCGGCAGCGATGGTCGAAATTGGCGGGCCGAAGCCATTGATCGCCCTGATGCCGGCGCAGTGGCAAGGCCGGCTGAGCCGCGTGCCCTATATTCCCTCGCTCGCCTATCGGCTGGCGATGGTCGCCAATGGCCGGCTCGACGCGACCTTCGTCAAACCCAGCGCACATGACTGGGACATCGCCGCGGCGGATCTCATTCTGCGCGAGGCCGGCGGCGCATTGCTCGACCAGAAGGGCCGCGCACCGCGCTATGCCGGCGAAGTAATCCAGCACGGCGCGCTGGTCGCCGGCAGCGGCGAACTGCTCGCCGTCCTCTCCGCCGTCGTCGCAGGGCTGGACGATTGAACATGTCATCAATGGTTCCAAAGTCGGCGGCTTTGGTCTAGACCTGTCACAAACTCACGATATGTGAAGGACCGACATGACCGCGGAAGACGGAAAGAAGCAGCTATTGCACCTGGTGTTCGGCGGCGAACTGAAGACGCTGGGCGGAACAGAATTCCGTGATCTCGAGACGCTCGATATCGTCGGCATCTATCCGGATTATCAATCCGCGCAAACGGCGTGGAAAGCCAAGGCCCAAGCCAGCGTGGACAATGCCCACATGCGTTATTTCGTCGTTCACCTGCACCGGTTGCTCGACCCCGAAAACAAGCCTGCCGGTTGACATGGATGGATCATGAAGGCGTGAAAGGGCCGGCCACGAGGTCCGCGGCAAGGCGGCGCCGCGGTGGCACCCCGAAGACATTCTGGCGCAAGATACGCGAACCGCTGGCGCAATCGCGATTCGTCAAGAACGCCATCGCCAGCCTGTTTGCGCAGTTCGTTCGCCTCGTCCGCCTGACCAATCGTGCTGTCGACGGATCAGCGCAGATGTCGGGCGGCGCCTACTCGCAGTTCGAACCCGCCATCATCGCGCTGTGGCACGGCCAGCATCTTCTGACTCCGGCCTACTATCCCGGGGGACGGCCAGTAGTCGCCATGGTGTCGCGTAGTGCCGATGCCGAGCTCAACGCACTGATGATCGAGAAATTCGGGATCGAGGCGGTGCGCGGCTCGGGTGGACGCGAAGGCTCGAAGCGTCGCGACAAGGGCGGCGCCAAAGCGCTGATCGCCCTGAAAAAGTCACTCGCCATCGGCAAGAACGTCGCCATGATCGCTGACATTCCGCATGGCACGCCGCGCGACGCCGGGCTTGGCATCGTTCTCCTGGCGCGGCTTTCGGGCCGGCCGATCCTGCCCGCCGCAATCGCCACCAGCCGCCGCAAGGTGCTGGAGCGCAGCTGGGACAAGACCACGATCAATCTGCCGTTCGGCCGCTCCTCGATCGTGCTTGGAGCGCCGGTGTTCGTTCCGGCCAACGCCGACGAGGCTGAAATGGAACGCAAGCGCCAGGAGGTCACGGCCGCGCTCAACGCCGCGACCGCCGAGGCCTACCGCCTCGTGGATGGCCCAAAATGAGCGAGCGCTGGGCGCGCACTTTCCTGACGGCGTATCGTTTCGCAGGCGCAGCCGCCTATCCCCTGGTCGGGCCCTATGTCGCCTGGCGCACCTCCAGAGGCAAGGAGGATCGAATTCGCCGGCGCGAGCGCTATGGCATCGCCGGGCGCGAGCGCCCCGAAGGGCCGCTGATCTGGATCCATGCGGCGAGCGTCGGCGAGACGATCGCCGTCGTGCCGCTGGTTGAGAGCATCCTCGATTACGGTGTCAACATCGTGCTGACGACGGGGACCGTCACCTCCGCTCAGGTTGCCGAGGAACGGCTCGGCGACCGCATCATCCACCAATACGTGCCGCTCGACCTCAAGCCGGCGGTCAGCCGCTTCCTCGACCATTGGCGGCCGGATCTGGCGATCATCGCCGAATCGGAGATCTGGCCGATGACCATCCTCGAGCTCGGCGCACGGCGTGTGCCGCAGGTGCTGGTCAATGGCAGGCTGTCGGACCGTTCGTACAAATCCTGGAAGAAGCGCGCCAACATCGCCGAGGCGCTGTTCGAGAATCTCGCCCATGTTGTCGCCCAGTCGGATGTCGACGGCGAGCGCTTCCTCTCGCTCGGCGCCCGGCCGGTCACCGTATCCGGCAATCTCAAGGTCGACACCACGCCGCCGCCGGCCGATGAAAGAGCGCTGTACACGCTGAAGCGCCAGATCGGCGCCCGCCCGACCTGGGCGGCGATCTCGACCCATGACGGCGAGGAGGCGGTCGCCGCCGAGGTTCACGCGATGCTGCACAAGCGGCACCACGGTCTTTTGACCATCGTCGTGCCGCGTCATCCCGATCGCGCCGAAGCGCTTGCCGCGCAGATTTCCGGCATGGGCCTGAAACTCGCTCGGCGCAGCAAGGGCGACCGGATCATCGCCGATACGGACATTCTGCTCGGCGACACGATGGGCGAGATGGGGCTTTATCTCCGGCTGACAGAGATCGCCTTCGTTGGCCGGTCGCTCACCTCGGAGGGCGGCCAGAACCCGCTGGAGCCGGCCATGCTCGACACGGCGGTGCTGGCCGGCCGCAACGTCCAGAATTTTCGCGAGACCTATCAGCGCCTGCTCGACAGCGGCGGCGCCAAGCTGGTGCGCGACCGCGACATGCTGGCCGGCGCCGTCAATTTCCTTTTGACCAACGAGGTGGCTCGCCACGAGATGATGGCCGCCGGTGCGGCGACTGTCGAAGAGATGCGCGGCGCGCTGGCGCTCACCTTGAAGTCGCTCGAACCCTACATTCAGCCTTTGGTCGTCAAATCGCGCCTCAAGGGCGCCAACGGCCGTTAAGATGGCCAGCGAAGCGCCCCCCTTTTGGTGGGAAGAACCGGACTGGCGGGCGCTGGCGCTGGCGCCGCTGTCGGCGGTCTATGCGCTGGTTGCCGGTCGCCGCATGCGCTCAGCGGCCCGCGAGAAGATCGAGGCGCCGGTGCTTTGCGTCGGCAACTTCACCGTCGGCGGCACCGGCAAGACGCCGGTGGCGATCGCGCTGGCCCGGCAAGCCAGGCGCATGCAGCTCAATCCAGGTTTCCTGTCGCGCGGCCATGGCGGCTCCTTCGCGCGGCCGCATGTCGTCGATCCGCACCATGACGCCGCCAAGCATGTCGGCGATGAGCCGCTGCTTTTGGCTGCGCATGCGCCGGTCGCAGTGACGCCGAACCGTGCCGCCGGCGCACGCCTCCTGCTGGAAAAGCATGGCTGTGATTTCCTGATCATGGATGACGGTTTCCAGAGCGCGCGCATCCACATCGACTATGCGCTGGTCGTCGTCGACGCACGCTACGGCGTCGGCAACGGCCGCGTCATTCCCGGCGGTCCGCTCAGGGCTGGTATCGTCGACCAACTGGTTTTCACCAGCGCGCTGCTGAAAATGGGCGAGGGCCTTGCTGCCGATGCCGTCGTTCGCCGGGCGGCGCGCGCCGGCCGGCCGATCTTCGAGGCGCATACGCGGCCAACCAGCAAGGCGGGGCTGGCCGGCAAGCGATATCTGGCGTTTGCCGGCATCGGCCATCCCGACAAATTCTTCGACACGGTCCGTCAGGCCGGCGGCGAGGTTGCGCTGGCCCGGTCGTTTCCTGACCATCATTTCTATGGCAAGGACGAACTAGCCGAACTGGCAACGACAGCGCGAGGTGCCGGACTTGGCCTCATCACCACCGCCAAGGACGCCGCCCGGCTACGCCACGATGCCGTGTCTGCCGATTTTCTCGGACAGCTCGATGTGCTGGAGATCGACACCGTGTTCGATCCCGACCACGTGCCCGAACGCATCATCGTCGAGACGCTGGATGCCTGGCGGCAGCGCAAGCTGCAGGGCTGATCCAGAGAACCTTCAAGCGCCGCGGCCGTCGAAGACGCCGGCGGGACAGGATCGCTACAGAACGGCTTTCATCTGCGTCGGACTAACGTCGGCTGCGCAGTTCGGGATGTGCCTCGATCTCGCGGCGCAGCGAGGCCGCGGCACTCACATAGGGCTCCTGCCTGGCGACGCTCCAGTATTTGAGCTCATCGAGCGGGATGCTTTCGCCGGTGACCGCACAGCGCACGAAGGCGCCGGGGCTGGTCACCTGGAAGTCGCCGTCCAGGTAGCGGATACGGGCTTCCTTGCCGCCGGGGCCTTCAAAGCGATTCATCATGACATGGAGCCAAGGTTCATGACGATGTCATCGCCACAAAATGCCGGCAAGGTCAAGCTCCGAACGAGGCAAGATTGGCTTCAGTCGGCTTCGTTTCGAACGGCAACCAGCCGAGCAGGCCGGCAAAGTGGATGCCCCGCATCCTACTGCTCGGCTGCGATGAAATCCTCGATCTTTTCCGCCGCCAGTCCGGCTTGGGCCGCGATGCGCCGGGCAAGCTCGGCTGCGGCGGCGCGCGGGCGCCCGATAGGTCGGTCGAGCCAATAGGATATCGGGCTGAGGACGACGCGCTCGTCGGCCGCGATGATACGGCCAGACTTCAGTTGATCCTCGGTCATCGGCGGCCGCGCCAGCGCGATGCCGAGACCATGGGCGGCGGCGCCGAGCACCAGATTGTAGTCCTCGAAACGGCGATCCTGCGGACGCGGGCGGTAATCGATGTCCTGTGCGGCAAACCAGGCACGCCAGGCCGAGGCGTCGGAATCGTTGATCAGCGGGAATTTGAGCAGCCGGGCAGGGTCGCCTCGGCCGATCTCGCAGGCGAGGTCCGGCGAGGCGACCGGAAACACATGTTCCTCGAACAGCTGCACCGAGACGCGGCCGGGGATGCGGCCGCGTCCGCAGCGGATCGACAGATCGATGCCCTCGTCGGCAAGGTCCGCCTGGCGGATATCGACGTCGAGCACGATGCGCAGCCTGGACGGATTGTTTTCCAGCGCCGCCATGCGCGGCATCAGCCACAGCCCGCTGACCGAGGGAATCGAGGTCAGCCGCACCACGGCGGTGCCGCGCGGCTCGATCCAGCGGTCCGAATTGCTCGATATCAGCGCGAAGGCCTCAGTGGTGCGCAGATGCAGGCGGTTGCCTTCGATCGTCAGCGAGACACCTCGCGCGCCGCGATCGAACACTTTCAGCCCGAGCCAGTCCTCCAGCTTGGCGATCTGCCGGCTGACGGCGCCATGGGTGAGGTTGAGTTTTTCGGCAGCGGCCGAAAAGCTACCCGTCCGTGCCGCGGCGTCGAAGGCGCGCAGGGTTTCGAGCGGCAGCATCGCGTCTGAGCTGTGATCCATAGTCACAGCTGACCCTCGATTTGGTCGTTTGTCAACCGATCGGGAAAGGCGCTTTGTATGTTGAGAGCATGAAACGCGGGAATAATGAAATGAACGCTTGTACCGGCACGTTGAATACGACACAGCGGATCGACACCACGGCGGCCATTGCGGTGGCGTTGACAGTGGTCGGCTGGGCCTCCGCCTTTCCGGCGATCCGTGCCGGCCTCGTCGCTTTCGGGCCGCTGGAGCTTGGCGCGCTGCGCTTCGCCATCGCGGCGGTGCCGGCGGCGATCTTCCTCGCCGTCAAGCGGCCGGCGCTGCCCCGGCTCGATGAATTATGGCGCTTTGCCTTCGGCGGCGCCGTCTTCGTTGCGCTGTACACGGTAATGCTCAATTTCGGCGAGCTGACCGTCTCGGCGGGTGCCGCCGGCTTCATCATTAATGTCAGCCCGATCTTCACCGCGATCATGGCGATGGCGCTGCTTGGCGAACGCTTCTCGGGCCTGGCCTGGGCCGGCACATTCCTGTCCTTCGCCGGCATCGGCATCATCGCCATGGGCGAGGGGCAAGGGTTGCATTTCAACAATGGCGCGCTGCTGGTCCTCGGCTCGGCGCTGTGCTCGGCGGTCAACACCATCGTGCAAAAGCCGCTGTTTGCCCGCCATCATCCACTGACCATTTCGGCCTCGAACATGCTGCTCGGCGCGCTCTGTCTGCTGCCCTTCCTGCCGAACGGCCTGGCGCAGGCGGCAGTTGCCGATACCGCCGGTCTCGGCGCCGTCGTCTTTCTCGGCATCGTGCCAAGCCTCATCGCCTACGCCGCCTGGGCGACAGCACTTTCCCGGCTGCCGGCGGCGCGCGCCTCGAACTTCCTTTATCTGGTTTCGCCGGTGGCGACGCTGATCGGCTTCTTCTGGCTGGGCGAGGTGCCGACGCTGCTCGGCATTCTCGGTGGCGCGCTGGCGCTCGGCGGCGTGGTCGTGGTGAATTTGAAGCGGTGAATCAGAGGGTTGGAGGTTTGCTTGAATCATAGACAGCTGTTTCGAACGGCTCTTTATGATTTCCCCTCTCCGGTTTGCTTCGCAAACCACCTCTCCCCACTTCGTGGGGCGAGGAACCCAAGTTTTCTGGGGTCGCGGCCTTGGCGATTGGTGTTTCCTCGCCCCCATTTTAATGGGGAGGTGGCCGCGAAGCGGCCGGAGAGGGGGCTACGCCGTTACAACTGAAAAGCTCAGTCCCTTCACCGCCGCCCGAACAGTCGCTCAATGTCGGCGAGCCTGAGCTCGATATAGGTCGGGCGGCCGTGGTTGCAGGTGCCGGACCCGGGCGTCGCCTCCATCTGGCGCAGCAGTGCGTTCATCTCTTCCGGCTTGAGCAGGCGGCCGGAACGCACCGAGCCGTGGCAGGCCATGGTCGCGGCTATCCTGTCCAGCCGCTCTTTCAGCGTGTCGACGGTGTCGTTGTCGGCGATCTCGTCGGCAAGGTCGCGCACCAGCTGCTGGACATTGGTTTCGCCGAGCATCGACGGCGTCTCGCGCACCGCGACCGCACCCGGGCCGAAGCGCTCGACGGCGAGGCCGAAGCGGGCCAGTGTTTCGGAATGCAACGCGAGCCGTTCTGCATCCTCTTCCGGCAGATCGACGATCTCGGGCAAAAGCAGCATCTGCGACGGCACGGCGCGCGAATGCAATGCGTTCTTCAGTGCCTCGTATACCAGCCGCTCATGCGCCGCATGCTGGTCGACGATAACGAGCGAATCCCTGGTCTGCGCGACGATGTAGTTCTCGTGCACCTGCGCGCGTGCGGCACCCAGCGCCATGCCGAGCAGCGTCTCCGCCGCTTCGTCTTGTCCGGCGCGCGCGTCGGCGCTGTGAAGCGAACCGGCAGCGAACGCCGCCTGATCGTTTTCGCTGAAGCCGCCATTTGCAAATCCTGCATCCAGCGGCCGTTGCGACGAGCGGGAAGGATCGAAACCGGCGAAGCCGGAGGCCCGGTAGGCCGCTTCGTAGCTGCGATGGCCGTTGGCCGGTCCTGGATGCGCATAGGATGCTGCGCCTGGCCGGAATGCCGCCATCATGCCGGCCGCCCCTGATGTGGCGGCACGGATGCCGGCATTGGCCAGCGCCTCGCGAATGGCGCCGACGATCAGCCCGCGCACCAGCCCCGGATCGCGAAAGCGGACGTCGGCCTTGGCCGGGTGGACATTGACGTCGACGATGGCCGGATCGAGCGTCAGGAACAGCACCGTCACCGCATGGCGGTCGCGCGGCAGCACGTCGGCGAAGGCGCCACGGATAGCGCCGGCAATCAGCTTGTCGCGCACCGGCCGGCCGTTGACATAGGCGTATTGCTGCAGCGCGTTGGCGCGGCTGAACGACGGGATCGAAACGTGGCCGGCAAGATGCACACCGTCGCGCATGGCGTCGATGGCGATCGCGTTGGGCGGAAAGCCGGCGCCCATCACCTGCGCGACGCGGCGCAGCCGGCCTTCCGGGCTGTCGTCGGTCGCCGGCAGTTCCAGCGTCGAGCGGTCGGAGCCGGCCAGCGTGAAGCGCACGGCCGGGAAAGCGATCGCGATACGCTTGATCACGTCGCTGGTCGCCGAGCTTTCGGCGCGCTCGCCCTTCATGAATTTGAGCCGCGCCGGCGTGGCGAAGAACAGGTCGCGCACCTCGACCGTGGTGCCGCGATTGGCGGCCGCCGGCTTGACGGCAGATACGCGGCCGCCTTCGATGCCGATCTCGGCGGCGCTGTCGCCGTTGGCGGTGCGCGAGCGGATCGACAGCCGCGCCACCGAGCCGATCGACGGCAGCGCTTCGCCGCGAAAGCCGAGCGAGTGGATGTCGTGAATGTCATCGGCGAGCTTCGAGGTGCAATGGCGTGCGATCGCCAGCGGCAGTTCCTTTTCCGGGATGCCTGAGCCATCGTCGGTGACGCGGATCAGGTTCAGCCCGCCGCCGGCGGTGACGATCTCTATTCTCGCAGCGCCGGCATCGAGTGCGTTCTCGACCAGTTCCTTGACCACGCTTGCCGGACGCTCGATGACTTCGCCGGCGGCGATCTGGTTGATCATCGTTTCGGAAAGCTGGCGAATGGGCATGGGGTACTATACGCGGATTCGTCGCCCAAGCGGGAGGGGCGAATTCAGGAATCCGCGCCGCTCACCGTGCTCCTGCATTTCACGTCATCAGCCTGGGCAGTGCCGCTGCCAGCGCGTCGACGGCAAGGCGGACCTTCAGCGGCAAGTGAGGCGTCTGCAGCCAGAGCGCATAGGCGTCGTAAAGAAATCCCGGCTGTTCCGGCAACAGCACGACAAGTGCGCCGGCCTGAATGCGCTCACGGACCAGCCAGTGTGGCAGCCAGGCGAGCCCCATGCCGGCTGCCGCAGCATCGGCGATCGCAGCGAGGTCGTCGAGCCGCAGCCGGCTGACCGGCATGACCTCCAGCGCACGCTGGCCATCACGCGGAAACAGCCACGGTTGAACGACACGGCCCGAACGGCGGTAGATGATGGTCTGGTGGCTGCCGAGATCCTCTACCCGCCGTGGCTGCCCGTGCATCTCGAGATAGGATGGCGACGCGCAGACGACCATGCGCTGGCGCGCGACGCGACGCGCCATCACGCCGGCCTGATCCTCCAGATTGCCGGTCCGGATGGCAAGATCGCAGCCATCCTCTGCAAGATCGGCGATGGGATCGCTGAAAGTCAGGTCGAGTTCCAGAGCGGGATATCGCTGCGCGAGTTCCAGCAGGATCGGGGCAACGCAGCGCCGGCCGAAGTGCACGGGCATGATGACGCGCAGCTTTCCGCGTGGTTCGGAAAGTTGATCGGCCGCCAGTGCATCCGCAGCTTCGGCTTCAGCGAGTACCATCCGGCAGCGCTCATAGTAAGCGCGCCCGAAGTCGGTCAGGCTCTGGCGGCGTGTGGTCCGGTTGATGAGGCGCACGCCCAGACGCTCCTCGAGAAACCGGACATGCTTGCCGACCATCGGTCCGGACAGATCGAGAGCGGCAGCAGTCGCCGCGAACGAGCCAAGATCGACGGTTTTGACGAACACGGCCATGCTCGTAAGGCGATCCATATTCAAAACTCCCAGTTTCTACTGTCTTGCCAAAGCAAGCATTTATCTGCCGGAAGGCCGATGGCATAGCGTATTCGGTTCAAATATTTTGGAGTTATGGCCGCATGGCACGTGTTGTTCGCTTTCATGAGCATGGTGGTCCCGAGGTTCTGCGCATCGAGAATCTCGATATTCCCGCGCTCGGTCGCGGCGAGATTCATATCCGGGTCAAGGCATTGGGTCTCAACCGGGCCGAGGCGCTGCTGCGTTCGGGCACTTATATCCAGACGCCGCCGTTGCCTTCCGGTCTTGGCCTTGAGGCAGCGGGTGTCGTCGAAGCGGTCGGCGAAGCCGTGCACGGTTTTGCGCCAGGTGACGCCGTCAGCGTCGTGCCGCCATTATCGATGGCCCGCTGGCCCGCCTATGGTGAGATCGCCACATATCCCGCCCATCTCGTGGTCAAGCACCCGCCATCGCTTACCTGGGAAGAGGCGGCAGCCGTCTGGATGCAATATCTCACCGCCTATGGCGCACTGATCGACATTGCCAAGCTCAGCAGAGACGACTTCGTCGTCATTACCGCGGCATCGAGCAGTGTCGGACTTGCCGCGATCCAGATTGCCAACATCGTTGGTGCGACCGCGATCGCGGTGACGCGGACATCTGTCAAGAGAGAGGCCCTGCTCAAGTTCGGGGCGGCCCATGTCGTCGCTTCAGCGGACGAAGATCTGGAAGCCCGGCTGAAGGAAATCGCCAGTCCGGACAACATCCGAGTGGTTTTCGACGCAGTCGGCGGCCCGATTTTCGAACCTCTGACGGCGGCGATGGCACGGGGTGGCATTCTCATCGAATATGGCGGCTTGAGCCCCGAGCCGACGCCGTTCCCGCTGTTCGATGTGCTGGCCAAGACGCTGACGCTGCGCGGCTATCTCGTCCACGAGATCACTGGCGATCCGGTGAAGTTGGAAGCTGCCAAGGCGTTCATCCTCGACGGATTGATGTCGGGTTCGCTAAAGCCGGTAATCGCCAAAACCTTTTCGTTCGAGCAGATCGTCGAAGCGCATCGCTTTCTCGAGTCGAACGAGCAATTCGGCAAGATCGTCGTGACGGTTGATTGAGCATTCATGGGAGCCTCAGGCCTGCGCGGCCAGCCAGTCCCGCACCTTGCGAGCATTGTCGCTGAGGTCGCGGGTTCTCGACCAGATGACATGAAAGCCCTTGCCGGTCGTCATCGTGTGGCCGGTCGCACGCACCAGCAGTCCCGACGCCAGCAGGCGCTCGGCGAGGTGGCCCCAGCCGAGTGCAATGCCTTGCCCTTCCATGACCGCCTGGATCACCAGCGCATAATCGTTGATGCGCAAGCCGCGCCCGGCATCGGTGATGTTGACCCCGGCCGAGGCGAACCACTCGTCCCAGCTCGCGGCTTCGCGAAACGGCTCTTCAAGATGGATGAGCCGGTGCGATGGAAGATCCTCGACGGTTTCCGGCAGTCCGAACCGCGCCACATAGCTCGCGCCGGCAACCGGGAATATTTCCTCATCGGCGAGCGGCAGCGAATGATAGTCCGGCCATCCCTGGGGTTCGCCGCCACGAACGCCGAGCGGGATGTCTTCGGCGATGATGTCGAGATCGCGGTCGGCGGTCTGGATGCGCAGGTCGATGCCCGGCAGTTCGTCGCGAAACTGCTGCAGGCGCGGCATCATCCAGAACGAGGCGAAGGCGGTCGAGGCAGCGAGCGTCACATGGCCGCCGGTCGCCTGTAGGCGCAGATCCTCCGCCGACTTGCGGATGTGCGACAGGCCGAGCGAGACGTCGGCGTGGAAACGCTCGCCGGCTTCTGTAAGGCTGACCTGACGATGGCGGCGCTGGAAGAGTTTCGCGCCGAGCTGCTCTTCAAGCCCGCGGATCGCATACGACACGGCAGCCTGCGTCATGCCGAGCTCCCGCCCGGCGGCGGTAAAGCTCGACAGCCGGCCGGCGGCCTCGAAAACGATCAGGCTGCCGGCCGAGGGCAGCAGATGGCGCAAGCTTCGCATAAGCTGAGCTTATACAAGTGATCAGGATTTTCCAGCGTCACAGCCATATTTCCTCTCGCTAGGCTGGTCGTCATTGGGAGGATAGAGTTGCCATGAATGCACCGGCCGCCGAAGTCACCGAACACGCCGGCCGCCGAGGTGGCGGCCGCCTGGGCCGCAAGGCGCTGCGGGGAACTCCGATGGCGTCGTTTCCGACGCTGGTTCGCAACATACCCACATACCAAATGGTCCCGGACGAGGCGGTCGAGCTGATCCACCAGGAGTCGCTGTCGATCCTCGAAGAGGTTGGTTGCGAGTTCCGCGACGACGAGGCCATTGCACTGTGGCAGGCCGCCGGAGCCGATGTCTCTGAGACGCGCGTCCGCATTGACCGCGCGCTCTTGATGGAGCTGGTCTCGAAAGTCCCGCCGGAGTTCACGCTCAATGCGCGCAACCCTGAGCGCTCGGTCCGCGTCGGCGGCAAGAATTCCATCTTCGTGCCGATGTACGGCGCGCCTTACGTGCGCGACCTCGACAATGTCAGGCGCTATGGCACACTCGCCGACCTCAACAATTTCCACAAGCTCGCCTATATGGCGCCAGCGCTGCATTCGTCGAGCTCGATCATCTGCGAGCCGATGGAAATTGCGGTGCCGAAGCGTCACCTCCACATCATCCATTCGGCGCTGAAGCATTCCGACAAGCCGTTCATGGGCATCGTGACATCAAAGGATCGCGCCGAAGACACGATGGCGATGGCGGGCATCGTGTTCGGCGAGGATTTTGTCCGTGACAACCCGGTGTTGGTCGCGATCACCAATTGCAACTCGCCGCTGGTATGGGACGCCACCATGCTGGACGCGATGAAGGTCTATGCGCGTCACAACCAGCCGTTGATCCTGGCGCCGTTCGCGCTGTGCGGCGCTTCGACTTCGGCCTCGGCGGTGGGAGCGGTGGCGCAAGTCAATGCCGAAGCGCTGGCGGGCGTCGCCTTCACGCAGCTGCTGCGTCCCGGTTCGCCGCAGATCTACGGACAGTTCATGGTCACGGTCGACATGAAGACCGGCGCGCCGATGGGTGGCACGCCCGAGGCCGCCCAGATGATGTATCTGATGGGAGCACTGGCGCGGAAATACCGGCTGCCATGGCGCACGTCGGGCTTCCATGTCGGGTCGAAACTGAACGACGCCCAGGCGGGCTACGAGGCGAACATGCTGATGCATGCCGCCATCCTTGCCGGCGCCAACTACATCTGGCACTCCGCCGGATGGCTCGAGGCCGGCCTGACCTGCGGCTATTCAAAATTCGCGACGGACTGCGAACAGCTTGTCGGCTGGTACAAATATGCCGGCGGGCTGTCGTTCGACGATTTCAAGGAAGCGATGGCGGCGATCCGCGAGGTCGGGCCGCAGGGCCACTTCCTCGGCACCCAGCACACGCTCGAGCATTTCCAGTCGGCCTTCTTCATGCCCAGCATCATGGATTTCAATTCGTACGAACAGTGGAAGGCTGAAGGGGCAAAGGACCACGACACACGCGGCCGCGAGAAAGCGCGCAATATGCTCGCCGATTATGAGGAGCCGAAGCTCGATGAGGGCATCGCCGATGGTCTCAAAGATTTGATCGCGCTGCGCGAGGAGAAGCTGCCGGACAGCGTTAGTTAATAGGACAGGCGAAGACCTGACGAGAACCAGAACGGGAGGAAAAAATGACATTCTTCAGAAGCAACGGTGATCGCGTGCCGGGCGCCATCGAGGTGATGGCGGAAGAGACGCGTGCGGGTCGCATGGACCGGCGCGAGTTTCTGGCGCTGGCAAGCGCCTTCGGGGCATCGACCGCCCTTGCCTACGGTATGATCGGTCTTGCCGTGCCGGAATGGGCCCTGGCCGATGAACCGAAAAAGGGCGGAACGCTGCACGTCGCGATGTCGGTCAAGGCGCAGAAGGATCCGCGCACCTATGACTGGACCGAGATGGCAAACGTCACCCGGACTTGGCTGGAGCCGCTCGTCCGCTATACGCACCAGTTCACGTTCGAGCCGGTCCTGCTCGAAAGCTGGGACGTCAATGACGACGCCACCGAATACACACTGCATCTGCGCAAAGGCATCACCTGGAACAATGGCGATGCCTTCAACGCCGATGACGTGGTCTCCAATCTCAACCGCTGGTGCGAGAAGGGCGCTTCCGGCAATTCAATGGCCGCGCGCGTCGGTGCGCTGATCGACGCAAAAACCAGCAAGGCCAGGGATGGCGCCATCACCAAGGTCGACGACCACACGGTCAAGCTGAAGCTGTCCGAACCCGACATCGCGATCATACCGGGCTTCACCGACTATCCGGCTCTGGTCGTGCATCGCGACTTCGACAAGGATGGCGCCGACCCGATCAAGAAGCCAATCGGTACCGGGCCCTTCGAACTGGTGTCCTATGAAGTAGGTACGAAGGCGGTCGTCAAGCGGCGCGAGAACGGCAAGTGGTGGGGCGGTGAAGCGCCTCTCGATAGCGTCGAATTCATCGACTACGGAACTGACTTCAATGCCACGCTGAATGCCTTCGAATCCGGCGAGATCGACCTCGATTTCGAAACGCCGGCCGACTTCATCGATGCCCTTGATAAGATGGACCTGGTGAAGTCGGAGGTTGCGACGGCGACCACGCTCGTTGCCCGCACCAACATCACTCACAAGCCCTATGACGACCAGCGAGTGCGCAATGCGCTGCAGATGGCTGTCGACAACAATGCCGTCATGCAGCTCGGCTACGCCGGGCTCGGCACCGTCGGCGAGAACCACCATGTCGCCCCGATCCATCCCGAATACTATCCGCTGCCCAAAAAGACACGCGATGCCGCCGCCGCCAAGAAGCTGATGGCGGATGCCGGGCAGGCCGACTTCGAGCATGAGCTGATCACCGTCGAGGACGAATGGCAGAAGAACACCGGCGATGCGATCGCCGGCCAATTGCGCGATGCCGGCATCAAGGTGAAGCGTACGGTGCTGCCGGGCTCGACCTTCTGGAATGACTGGACGAAGTATCCGTACTCGATGACCATCTGGTACATGCGGCCGCTGGGCGTCCAGGTGCTGGCGCTCGGCTATCGCACCGGCGAGGCCTGGAACGAAACGGCCTATGCCAACCCGGATTTCGACGCCAAGCTGAAACAGGCGCTCTCGCTGGCTGATCCTGCCAAGCGCAAGGAGGTGATGAAAGACGTGGAGCAGATCCTGCAGGATTCCGGCGTCATCATCCAGCCGTTCTGGCAGAAGCTCTACAGCCACATGAGCAAGAAGGTGAAGAACCACGGAATGCACCAGACCTACCAAATGGACTTCCAGAACGTCTGGCTGGACGCCTGAGTTAGCTCCCAAGGCTGGCAATGACCCGCCGGCACCCGTTGCAGAAAACAGGTGCCGGCGGACAGCAAACCTTTGAAATCAGCGAGTGCGTCAAACATGGCCGACGACGAGATCATCCTTTCCGAGCTTTCCGACGACGAGCTCGTGCAGCAGATGCACGACGATCTTTATGACGGGCTGAAGGAAGAGATCGAGGAAGGCACCAACATCCTTCTCGAGCGCGGCTGGGCGCCTTACAAGGTGCTGACCGAGGCGCTGGTCGAAGGCATGCGCATCGTCGGCGAGGATTTTCGCGACGGCATCCTGTTCGTGCCGGAAGTGCTGTTGTCCGCCAACGCGATGAAGGCGGGCATGTTCATCCTGCGCCCGCTGCTTGTCGCCACCGGCGCGCCGAAGCAGGGCAAGATGGTGATCGGCACGGTCAAGGGCGACATCCACGACATCGGCAAGAACCTTGTCGGCATGATGATGGAGGGCGCCGGCTTCGACGTCATCGACCTCGGCATCAACAATGCGGTGGAAAAATATCTCGACGCCATCGAACAGCACCAGCCTGACATCATCGGCATGTCGGCGCTGCTGACGACGACCATGCCCTACATGAAGGTCGTCATCGACACGATGAAGGAAAAGGGCATCCGCGACGACTACGTCGTGCTGGTCGGCGGTGCCCCGCTCAACGAGGAATTCGGCAAAGCCGTTGGCGCCGACGCCTATTGCCGCGACGCAGCCGTGGCAGTCGAGACCGCCAAGGATTTTATGAAGCGCAAGCACAACGTCCGCGTATCATAGCCGCAAGGCAACTTTCCGTCCTTCGTGGAAGGCGTAGGGCGCCTGGCGCGGAGCGACGGCGTCGCCGACCTCCATGAAAGGCTGGGACGTGCTTTCCAACTCTTTCGCCAGCCAATTCGCCGCCACATTGGTGGTTGCGAGAACAAGGCAATCGCCCGGCACAAAGCTCTCTTCACGGGTGTTGTGGTCAACGATGGTCACGCCGTCCCCGTGCCATTCCAGCACGCTGACATCCAACAACCATGTGACGCCAAGCTGGCGCAATGTCCGTCGAAGCGGGAAATCGGCAGCTGTCCGCTGCAGCTCCTTGCCGATCAGCGGGTCGGGAGTGAGAATGGTCACTTGATGGCCATCCTCGGCAAGTTTCCAGGCAGTGCCACTGCCTCGCCAACCGCCTCCCTCGTCGAGCAAAAGCACGTGCTTACCCGGCCGCACAACGCGGGCCATGACGGATTCGATCGAGAAGACATTGCCCCTTTCGATGCCGGGCAGGCTCGGCACTGCCGGCAAAGCCTTCTGAAAGCCGGTTTCGGGAGACACCGACCCCGTGGCCAGGATGACGGTGTCAGCTTGGAAAGAGGCGATGTCCGGCGCCTCGACGTAGGTGTTCAGTCGTACGTCGACATTCAGTTTGCTGAGCTGGCGCTCATACCACCCAAGAAGGTCGAGGATTTGCCCGCGGCGCGGCTGAAGGCCGGCGAGCAGAAAGTTCCCGCCCAGCCTACTGGAGGCTTCAGCCAGCACCACGTCGTGACCCCGCTCGGCGGCAACCCGGGCCGTCTCGAGGCCGGCGGGACCGCCGCCGACGACAAGCACCCGTTTCTTGATGGCAGCGGACGTGAACCGGTCACCACCCCATTCAAACTCGCGCCCCGCAGAGGGATTGATAAGGCAGCTGATCCAGTAGTCGCGCGAACGACGGCCCCAGCACATCTGGTTGCAGGATATGCATCCGCGCACATCCTCGGGCCGGTCTGCCGCGGCTTTGCGTGCCAGATGCGGATCGGCGATCTGGCCCCGAACGATCGAGACCAGATCTGCAGCTTGCTCGCCGAGCACGGTTTCGGCGTTTTCAGGCGTCCTGATATGGCTTTCGGCGACCACGAGGGCCGTCTTGACCACGGCCTTGAGGGTCGTTGCGAGATCAGTGCCAAGCTTCTCCGGATAAAGAAAGGTCGGCATTATCTTGTAGAAATCGAGGTAGCTGCCGGTGCCGCAGGTCACGTAATCGATCAGCCCCTGTTCATCGTGCAGCCGAATGATCTCCGCCAGTTCCTGGCGACTGAGCGCTACTGTGTAGTCGGGTTCGTCGCTGACCGAGAGTCCAATGATGAAATCGCGGCCGCATCTTTCGCGGATGCGGGTTAGGATTTCGCGCGAGATCCGCGTGCTGTTGTCGAGCGACCCTCCCCATTGGTCCTCGCGTCGGTTTGTCCAGGGCGTCCAGAACTGATCGAGCAGTCCGAGATAAGCAGCCCAGACTTCGACGCCGTCGAAACCGGCTTCCTGGCAGCGGCGCGCCGCCTGAACGAAGCTGTCGATGGTTTCCCAAATCTCACCCTCGGACATGGCGTGGGAACCGTCGCTGTCATGATAGCTCGGCAGGCCCGAGGGCGACCAATGCGCGTGAAATGAGTTGTCTGAATCCCCGTGCGCTCCGACGTGATAGAGCTGCTGGATGGCGATCGCCCCGTGGTCCTTGATCGCGCGCGTGACCTGTTGGAAATGAGGAATGACGCTATCGTCGCCAGGTCGAAAATTGCCGCGTGTCAGGACGGCGGCCTGATGGACGGGCATGGGTTCGACAACAATCATGCCGGCCCCACCGAGCGCTCGCTCGGCATAGTAGGCAACGTGTCGTTCGGTCGGCACGCCATTTTCGGCCATGTTGGCGGTATGAGCCCCGAACACGATCCGGTTTCGGAGCGTGCGACTGCCTAGCTTTGCAGGTGAAAACAGATGCGGAAAGAGTTTTGACATAATATCACACCAGCGGTCGGAGGAAGGCCTCGGGCGGCAGTCAGGTGGCTTGTCCCATAGTCACGGATTTCTGGAGCGCCGCGGCAAGGCCGTCTGCCACGGCAGATTCAAACCCGGCTGCGCGCATGGCCTCGATCGCTGCCGCGGTGGTGCCGCGGTAGTCGAGGAAGGTCTGGACGATATCTTGGGGATTGTCTGGACGAGCCTCGAGGAGTTTTCCGGTTCCAACAAGCACCGCGCTGACGCTCCGCCGGGCAATATCTGGATCCATTCCTCGGCTGACGGCATCGTCCATCATCGCTGCCGCCAAGAGCGCCGGAAACGCCGGGCCGGATCCAGTCAGGCCCGTCAGATAATCGATATCTGCTTCGCTTTTGACTTCATCGGCCGCGCCACAGGCCTCCAGAATCCGGCGAACGACATTGCGGTCATCCGCAGTGACGCTCTGAGAGCTTATCCAGGGAGTATAGGAATTCCGCACCTCTGCCGCTGCATTCGGAAGCGTGCGGATGACGCGGTCGGTTTTAAGACGTCCCGCCAGTTGGTCGAGAGTGATCCCGGCCATAACCGACATGGCGAGCTTGCCGGACGCAGTAATGTCGATGGCAGGCCAATCCTGGGGCCGGACCGAGACGATGATGACATCAGATCGATCCACCAGTTCCTGGTTGTCCCGGGTCCATGTAGCGTTTGGCAGAAAGTCGGGTTGCCCAGTTCTATGAGAGAGCGTGAGGTGCTCTGCGGCGACTATTTGCGCATCAATAATGGCCTCGGCGATAGCGCGTCCAAGCCAGCCACCTCCGCCGATTATTCCGATGCTCAAGGATTCACCCATTGTCGAAACGCTTCCTCAGCCCGCCGAATGGCCGTGTCTGGCGAAGAACCGGTCGAGTTCGCGCTTCCGCGGGGCCTTACCTGTAAAAATCTCCACGTACCCGGGAATGCGCTTCATGCGGTCCGCGAGATCTTCGCTGGTCTGCATTGAGATGTAGCCGATCTGCACGAGGTAGATGGTGCGCGCTCGAACATCGGCTGAGCCTTCGTCGTAACCAAAGCGGACAAACATCTGGCTCAATGCATCGAGACGCGTCTGGTCGGCTTTCTGCACCTCCGCCAGAATGTCAGGGGATTGAAGCGCCCAGCTTCTGACTGCGAACTCGAACTGGGAATCGAACAAGGATTTGTCGAGCCAGCAGTCGAAAACGTTCAGCATCGCTTCGGCGACCGTCTCGGCGTATGCCTCAGCCTGCTTGACGAGGTTGCCGGTGTTCTTGTCCCGCCAACGGGTCACGAGGGCAGCGAACAGTTCTTCCCTATCCTTGAAGAACCAATAGAAGCTGGTGCGCGACAGGCCCAATTTCTTGGCCAGTGGCGATATTCTCACCGTGTCGACGCCGGATTCAACAAGCAGGTCGTAGGCGGCTTCAAGCCACCCCTCGGGCGATCCGCGCCATCCGCTATCGTTCGAAATTTGCTCCATGAGCGATCAGCCTAACAAAATGTCAAAGTGAAAACCAGCAAAATGTACACCTATGTCGACTCTGTCGACTTCTCCGAAGTGAAACTTGACATGCATGTACATTTTCGGATAGCGTTCGCACTTGCCATCTCAGCCCGGAGTCCGTCAGATGTCGAGCGATCCCCTTCTGCAGCCGTACAAACTCAAGCATTTGACCCTGCGCAATCGCATCATTGTGACCTCCCACGAGCCGGCTTATCCGGAGGACGGGATGCCGAAGCAGCGCTATCTTGCCTACACGGTTGAAAGGGCGAAGGGCGGTGTGGCGATGACGATGACAGCCGGGTCCGCTGCGGTCTCGAAGGACAGCCCCCCGGTTTTCAACAACCTGCTCGCCTACAAGGACGAGATCGTGCCGTGGATCAGGCAGATGACAGATGCGGTGCACGAAGAGGGCGCCGCCATCATGATCCAGCTAACCCATCTTGGACGGCGTACACGCTGGGACAAAGGTGACTGGCTTCCCGTTGTGGCGCCGTCCCATCATCGTGAAGCCTCCCACCGCGCGTTTCCCAAGAAAATTGAAGACTGGGATATCGAGCGCATCATCAAGGACTTTGCGGACGCCGCTGAGCGGATGGAGGCGGGCGGGATGGATGGCGTCGAGTTGGAGGCTTACGGCCACCTGCTCGACCAGTTCACGTCTCCTCTCACGAACGAACTTGACGGCCCTTATGGCGGTTCGCTTGATAACCGCATGCGCTTCTGCATGGATGTCTTGAAGGCGATCCGGTCACGGGTCGGCGAGGACTTCATCCTGGGCGTGCGATATACTGCGGATGAACGTCTCCCCGGTGGCACTGGCAAGTCCGAGGGCATGGAAATCTCCAAGCGTCTCAAGGAAAGCGGACTGATCGATTACCTCAACGTGATCCGCGGGCACATCGATACCGATGCGGGCCTGACGGACGTCATTCCAATTCAGGGAATGGCGAATGCGCCGCATCTTGATTTTGCCGGCGAGATTCGTGCGGCAACCAACTTCCCAACTTTCCACGCAGCGAAAATACCGGATGTGGCGACTGCCCGGCACGCGATTGCGTCGGGTAAGGTGGATATGATCGGCATGACGCGCGCGCACATGACTGACCCTCACATCGTGCGCAAGATCATCGAAAAGCGCGAAGACGAAATCAGGCCGTGCGTGGGCGCAAACTACTGCCTTGACCGTATCTATCAGGGCGGGGCGGCATACTGCATTCACAACGCCGCGACCGGCCGCGAACTGACCATGCCGCACATTGTCGCCAAGGCCGACAGCCGCAAGAAGATTGTCGTGGTCGGCGCAGGTCCGGCTGGCCTCGAGGCCGCCCGTGTCGCGGGTGAGCGGGGACACGAGGTCGTGGTCTTCGAGGCCGCCAGCGGACCGGGAGGGCAGATCCGGCTGACAGCGCAGAGCCCGCGTCGCAAGGAGATGATGAGCATCATCGATTGGCGCATTGCCCAGTGCGAAAAATACGGAGTGACAATCCAGTTCAATACCTGGGCGGAAGCCGAAACCATCGAGGCAGAGCATCCGGACGTCGTCATCATTGCCACGGGCGGGGTGGCGCACACCGACGTCCTTTCCAAGGGCAACGAGTTCGTTGTGTCTTCATGGGATATCATTTCCGGAGACGCAAAGCCGGGAAGCAATGTCCTGATCTTCGACGATGCCGGCGACCACGCGGCACTCCAGGCCGCGGAATTCCTCGCCGGCGCCGGAGCGAAGGTTGAAATCATGACACCGGACCGGTCATTCTCACCCGAGGTCATGGCTATGAACCTCGTGCCCTACATGAGGTCTCTTCAAAAACTCGATGTGACCTTCACCGTTACCTATCGGCTCGAGTCAGTTGAAAAGAATGGCAATCAGCTCATTGCAAATGTCGGCAGTGACTACGGCGGCATATCCAAACAGCGCGTCGTGGATCAGGTTGTCATTAACCACGGCACCATTCCGCTGGACGACATCTATTTCGAACTGAAACCGAAATCGACCAATCACGGAGAGATTTCGCAAGATGAGCTCATCGCCGGGCAGCCGCAGTCGGTGGTGCGGAATGCGCAGGGCCAATTCCAACTCTTTCGTATCGGCGACGCCGTTTCAGCTCGCAACACCCACGCCGCGATCTACGATGCACTGCGACTGGCGAAAGATATCTAACATCCGGCAACGGACCATAGCGTCCGCTCACAACAAGGGCTGAAAGATGAACAGAAGTGAGGCCCTGCAATATTTTGTAGACACAGCGTTCGTGGCCTTTGACCAGTTCTCACACGACCTGCGATCGCGCAGATCGATCATCCAGCTCTTCGCCCAATCGGAGGTTCCCGGGCCTGAAAAGACCAGGGCCGGGAGCCGTTTGCCGGTCTGTTCCTATCTCGGCCCGGCGTTGGCGGAAGAGGCGATCCCGTCTACGCTCCGCAACTTGATTGAGCGCTTCAAGGCGATCGAGCCGCTGCTCGAATGGCGGCTGAAATCAAATCCCGCCCCGTCTGCCAGCAGCAATTTCCGCGACGGTCACGCCAACGCGATGATCCTTGGCCCGGGCGGCCTCGAGGACAGAAACGATCTGTGGCTCGGCGTCACTTTGATGGCTCCTCACGTCCGGTATCCCGACCACGATCATCCGCCGGAAGAAACCTACCTCGTGCTTTCGCATGGCGAGTTCAAGCAGGCTGACATGGATTGGTTTTCGCCCGGCATCGGTGGATCACTCTACAATCCGCCAGGCATCAAACACGCAATGAGATCGCTGGATCGGCCGCTGTTCGCATTCTGGGCGCTGTTGGTGGACCAGACGCATCACTGAGCTTGCCCGAAACCCGGCTACCGGCCGAGGAAGAGCCAAGACCGCCTTGCGGGTGAAGCGCGTGACTCATCAATAGCTTCATCATCGACTTCGGTTGAGACCGCGGACCGTCAAGGCGCTGCCGATTTCGAAGAAGCGCCTTGATCAAAGTTCGCGAAATGGTTGCTATATCTCGACTTTCACACGGCCAACCGGATTAGAGCAGCAAGCAAGGATGTAGCCGTCGGCAATCTCTTCGTCGGTGATGCCGCCATTGTGGACCATATGCACATCGCCATCGATTTTGCGAACCTTGCATGTCCCGCATATCCCCATACTGCAACCCGATCGGATCACCAGACCGGCAGCCCGTGCCGCAGCCAGGATCGTATCCGTCTCGACGCATTTCGCCGAGACGCCGGATAGGACAAATTCGATCTCGGCCTCGTTGTTCTCGGCGGGAACGAAGTCATCCGGGACCTTCTCGGCCTCAGGAAGCGGCGCGCGGAAGCTTTCCTGATGGTAATTTGCCATGTCGAAACCGAGACCGGCCAGCGCCTCGCGCACGGCTTGCATGAAGGGCTCGGGCCCGCAGCAGAACACCTCGCGATCAAGATAATCCTGCGCCATCAGTCCGAGCATCAACTGGTTGAGCATGCCTCTGTAGCCGGTCCATGGCCTGTATGGATCGGTCTGTTCAACCACCCATTTCAGGTCGATGCCAGTTACGCGCGACGCCATATGCTCCAGCCGTTCGCGGAAGATGATCTCAGAAGGGCGGCGCGCGCAGTGGACAAAGACGATGTCCGGATCAACTCCGGAATCATACAGATGTGTAGTCATGGACATCATCGGTGTGATGCCCGAGCCGGCTGAGATGAAAAGATACTTTTCGGCTGGCTGATGCGCCATCGAGAAGGTGCCCCCCGGACCTATTGCCCGCAGGCGCATTCCCGGACGGAGGCTGTCAAACATCCACTGCGTTCCGACGGAGTCGGCCTGCGCCTTTACGGTAATGGTCAGCGAGGTCGGCCGCGACGGAGATGAGGATATCGTGTAGGTCCGGTAGATTGGACCGCCGGGAGTGGGCAGTTCCAAAGTGAGGAACTGCCCTGGATCAAAATTGAACAGCGATCCGGACGGCGACCGGAAACAAAAGGTCAGGACGTTCGGCGCCTCCGGAAGAAAGGAGGCACATTCGAGTTCTTCCGCGTCGGTCCAGAAGACCAGCCTGGGTTTTGCCACCACGTTCATTGGTTCACTCCGCGGCCAATCGCATCGAGGCCTGAGAGCGCTCAAGCCAGTTCGCATACCAATCGACGAATTGGGTCACACCGCTTTCCTGAACCGGCGAATATGGTCCGGGAACATAGGCAGGAGAGAAGATCCCTTGCTGGTTGGTTTCGACGATCTCACGGTCTTCATCATTGGTAGAAATCCAGACCTCGGTCAGGCGCTTGAGGTCGTAGTCGAGCCCTTCGACCGCATCTTTGTTCACCAGCCAGGTGGTGGTGACCTCGGTCTCCGTGGCGCTGATTGGCGTGACTCGGAAGGTCAAGGAGTGATCCGGCAGGAAGTGGCTCCAGGTCGTTGGATAATGGAACATCAACAGCGAGCCTGCTTCGGGCAGAGCCACCCGGCCAAGATTCTTGCTTACGGCAGCCTTGCCGTCGAGCGTGTAGCTCACCGCCTTTTGCTGCAGCGGCATCCGCGCCAGGCGAAATTGGCCGCTGCCGCCAAGCCGGAACTGCGCCGGCGCGCCTGAGGCTTCGCAACGGTCAAAATGCGCCTGGAGGGTCGCCGAGACCGACCCGTCAGCAGAGACACCGGCCACGTCCGGGTCGAGCGAGAAGGAGCGGCAGAGCGACGGGTGGTTGCTGCTGCAGTGGTAGCATTCGCGGTTGTTTTCCCACACAAGCTTCCAGTTGGCCTTTTCGACGATGGTCGACGTATGCGCGACCTTCGCATTGTTGAGGTCATGGACCTCTAGGTAGGGAAGGGCCAGGTCGGCAAACGGTTCGAAGTCTGGGGGCGTAGCGGACAGACAGACGTAGATCAGGCCGGCCAGATTGCGCAGATGGACCGGCTTCAGCCCGTGTTTGGACATGTCGAAGTCGGGCCCCATGTCATTTGCCCAGATGAGCTTGCCGTCAAGCTCATAGGTCCACTGGTGATAGGGGCAGACGAGTTTGGCCACTTGGCCTTCGCGCGCCTTGCAAATCATCGAGCCGCGATGGCGGCAGGAATTGTGGAAGGCGCGGATTTCACCATCGCGGGCGCGCACGATGACCACCTCATAGGCGCCCACGCGCATCGTCACGTAGCTACCAGCTTTCGCAAGCTGGCATGCCGGGGCCGCGTAGAGCCATTGCTGGTAGAAGATGTGCTCGAGATCGAGCTGGTAAATCGTCGGCGACGTGTAAAAGGGCTGCTCAAGGGCATAGCCCGAGACCCGGCGCGCTAGCAACTCTTGGATCGAGGGCGAGGGGGCGTTCATGCGGAATTCCATAGATGGCGTGCACATTTGAGATGAAATTTTCTTGCCTGAACGCCTTTTGCGCAATAGCACTAATTTTCAGAACGATTTAGTTCAGCTAATCTGTTGCACTCAGCGAGCCATCCAAAAAGCGGGTCCGAAGAAGCGTTGATGCCAAGACCGTACGATCTCTCCTCGGTCACGGCTCTCATCTGCTTCGAGGCAGCCGCCCGAAATGCGAGTTTCAAAAACGCCGCCCAGGAATTGAATGTGACGCCCGCCGCGATCAGCCACCAGATCAAGGCGCTTGAGGGTGACTTGGGATGCAACCTGTTCCTGCGCTTGAGCCGCGGCGTCGAATTGACTGAGAAAGGAGCGTTCCTGTTCGTTGCCGTGCAGCGCGGGCTTGAGACGATTTCCGACGCCGTCACTCACATGCGCGATCGCCCGGAAACCGCCGACGTGACCATCCGGACAACGACTGCCGTCAGCTCGCTATGGCTTACACCGAAGATTTCAGCCTTCTGGAAGAGCTATCCCACCATCACCGTCTCGCAGATCGTCAGCGACGTGCCCGCAACAGCGATCCGCTGTGATCTAAGTATTCATTACGGAGATGCGCAGGAAAGTCCCGAGGAGTGTCACAAACTTTTTCAAGATCGCATTGTCGCGCTTGGAACTCCAAAATTCGCCGCCGAGCACGGCATTGGCCGAGTTGAGGATCTGCTCAAGGCGCCTTTGATTCATATGAACAACGAGGAAACCGACTGGACGAACTGGCCGGAGTGGTTTCAAGCGCTTGGACACACCATCCCAAAAGGCCGCAGGTTTTCTGTGAACAACTACATGATTGCCCTCCAGGCCGCTCAGGATGACATCGGGGCGGTCTTGGGGTGGGATGGATTGGTCAAAAGCCTGATGGAACAGGGCCGGCTGGTCACACTTGTACCCGACAACATTCCCTCACCCAGGGCATTTTATCTGAAAATCCATCCCAGGGCAGGTTCGAAAGCGCGGCTTTTTGCGAGCTGGCTCGCCAAAAGCTCTTGAGCAGCTGCTCTCTTGCTCGCTGACTTTTCGGGCGGCTTCACATCACCGCGCTCGCTATGGATTCGTGGTATTGAACGGGTTCCCACCACGAAAACCTGGAGATTATCGGATGAGACTGATTGTGCTTGCCGCCGCTCTCTCGATCGCAGCGCCTGCGACCGCCCTGGCCGGGCCGGCCTCCAATGCGGTGAAGTTCTTCTACATGCCCGAGGTCAAGTTCGAGGCCGACGCGAAATACCGCGACCGTTTCACCGAGCCGGTGACAAAGCTGTTCGACCTGAACGACCAGGCGCAGAAGAACAAGCCGGACGAGGTGCCTTGCATCGACTTCGCCCCCGGTCTCGACGCGCAGGATTTTGACGAGAAGACAGTCGCCAAGACGTTGAAGCTGTCTGAAGCAGTGGATGGCGACAGCGCCAACGTGACAGTGACGTTCAACCTTTTCCCGGAAGGCGATGAATCCAAACGCGAAATGGTCTGGTCGCTGAAGAAGGTCGACGGCCAGTGGAAGGTTGCCGACATCACCTCGAAGACCAGCGGCTGGACGCTGAGTGCGCTCGAATGCCTGGCTGGCCAAACTCCGGAGTGACGCCATGGCCCGCGCCCTGGCCCTGGCGACTTGCGTGCCTGCTGGCCGCGGGTTTGAGCAGCACCGCTGGCCAGGGCCTGTTCAGCGCGCCGCTCTCAGCAGAAAATGCACGGGCAGCTCCGCTGCGGCCGGGTTCGCCGACGGCGATGGTGAAACCGTTTTACGAGCATGTCGGGCTCGAGCTCGATCCGGCTCAGCGCAGCCATTTCGTCGATCCCGCGAGGTCGGTGCTCGACAAGAGCGATGCGCTGCGGAAATCGGGGCAGGGCGAATGCCTCGATCCCAACATGGCGCTCGACAATGCGGCGTACGACAGGGCCAAGATCGACAACAGCCTGAAGGCTGTTGAAGCGGTCAAAGGCGATGAGGCCAAGGTCGTCGTCGCCTTTATCGTTGCCGGCAATCCGCACCGGCTGGAATGGAAGTTCAAAAAGGTCGACGGCGATCTGGAAGATATCGGACCTTCTGTCGGTGACCGGCGAATGGGCGCTCAGCCAATATCAGTGTGAGTGAGAACGGACCGATGAGTTGATCGCCTGATGACGATTGAAAACCAGAGTTGGCGATCCTGCTGTCCCGCCGGACATCTCGCAGCAGAATTCAGCCGCGTCCGCGATACGGCGCAACACCGGTGTCGGGCAGCCATGCGCCTTCCGGCGGCGCGCCGGTCTGCCAGAATACGTCGATCGGAATGCCGCCGCGCGGATACCAATAGCCGCCAATCCGCAACCACAGTGGTTTGGTCGCAGCGATGATGCGGCGGCCGATCATGATGGTGCACTCTTCATGGAAGGCGCCATGGTTGCGAAACGAGGTCATGAACAGCTTCAGCGACTTCGATTCCACCAGTAGCGTGTCGGGTGCATAGTCGATGACGATGTGGGCGAAGTCCGGCTGGCCGGTGACCGGGCAGAGCGAAGTGAATTCCGGGCAGGTGAAGCGAACGATGGCTGGCGGCCCGTCGCCGCGCGAAAACGGCACGGTCTCCAGGACTGCTGCGTCAGGGTTCTGTGGCGCCTCGACGTTGGTGCCGAGCTGGGTAAGGTTTTTCGTATCGGTCATCGGCGGGTTCCTTACTGCATGTCGCCCAAAAGCCTGCCCACGGGTCCGACCCGAGGGTGCGCGGACTTGGGTACGACATGCGCAAAAACAAAAATTTGCCGCTCATTAGCACAATTTGAAACAGGAAGACGAGGACCACCAGCGATCCGCTTCTCCAGCCCTATCAGCTCAAACATTTGACGCTGAAGAACCGGGTCATGTCGACCAGCCACGAGCCGGCCTATTTCCGAGGACGGTATGGATTAAAGATCACTTCGGATTTGATTTGGTGGCGCGCAGCCGAACCTCCGCACGGAGAGCCACCAGGCACGTCGGTCCGATCTGCGCGCTGCGCACGCCGCCGGCTTGCAGCCAGACACCGTACGATCTCTTAAACCGCGATAGCGGCTGGCCGCTCAAAACATTCTGGCGGTGGCCATGCAGAGCACGGTGATGACCAGCAGGCCGCCGGCGATGCGTTCGCCCCTTGTCATTTTCGCGCGCAACTGCGTTTCCGTCGCCGAGTCAGTGCCGGCAAGCTGCCTGCTGGCAGAGCCGACGAGCGCGCCCTGGACGCCGGCGGCAATCAAGGCCGTCGCGATACCTAGGGCCAGAACCATTTCCATCGAACCGAAAGAGCCGCTGTGGAAGAAATACCAGAGCAGGGCGCCGGTCAGGAAAACCATGCCAGCCGCGTTCATTTGCGGCAGGAAAAACCGTTCGATCCGAATCTCCGGATCGCGGGCGACAGCGATGGTCGTTCCAGCCCAGAACACACCGGCCAATACGTGAAGGCCGAGGACGATGATGTAGACATACTGCATGACCGCGTTCCTCCTTTCCTACCGCCAACCATAAAGTTAGATATCAAATGATTAGATGTCAATGTAAAGTCAAAGGGCCAGTTCCATCGGCCTTTCCCTTACTCTAGTGTCGGATCATGACGCTTTTTGACCGCCCGCCAGTCGGGATGAATCTCGCCCGCACCGCAAAGCTTGTCGCTCAGGCCTTTGACGCCACGTTGGTCGAGGCGGGCGGCACGCTGCCGGTCTGGGTCACGCTGTTGTCGATCAAGTCGCGCGAACTGGCCAACCAGCGTGAGCTCGCCGGCATGATCGGAATCCAAGGCGCGACGCTGACCCACCATCTGAACGCGATGGAGACGCAAGGTTTGCTGACCCGGCGCCGCGATCCGGAAAACCGCCGCGTCCATCAGGTCGAACTGACCGAAGCGGGAGAGGCCCTGTTCCTGAAATTGCGCACGGCAGCCATTGCCTTCGACAAGCGGCTGCGGACCGGGTTGTCGGACGAAAGGCTGGCGGAGTTCGCGGAAGTCTTGGCGACGCTACGGGCGAATGTCGATTGATCCCAACTGCCGAACGCATTGTTCAGCGAGCCCAAGATGTAGCGGCAGCCAGCTACAGACCGGCCGTAACCCCATCAGGCCGCCATTTCCGAAGCGGCGTGTCAGGTTGGCGCCTTACGCCAGCCTTCCCTGCAGCACCGTCAGCCTGGCTCTCTTCGGCGCCCGCGCGACCAGCCATTCGCGTACCTGGTCCTGCGGCATCGGGAAGGCGATCGAGTAGCCCTGCACTTGGTCGCAGCCGATCGCCATCAGCGAATCGAGTTCAGCCTCGGTTTCGGCGCCCTCGGCGACGATCGAGATGCCGAGGCCACGGGCGAGTTCGGTGATGGCACGCACGATCTTGGTGTTGTCGCCGTTCTCATTGATGTTCTGGACGAAGCGGCGATCGATCTTCAGCCTGTCGATCTCGTTCGGGTTGACGTGGCTGAGCGACGCGTAGCCGGTGCCGAAATCATCGAGTTCAAGATGGACGCCGGTGGCGCGGATGTGCCGCAGCTTTGCCGCGATGCCGGTCTTCTCGTCGTCGAGAATGACGGATTCGACGATCTCGAGCGACAGTTTTTGTGGCGGCAGCCCAGCCTTTTCCAGCGCACCGAAGAGGAAGGCGTCGAAATCGGCCTCACGCAATTCGGAGCCGGAGACGTTGACGGCGAGCCGTCCGAAGGCAATGCCGGCACGGTTCCACTCCGCCGCCTCGCCGATTGCCTTGGCGATGACGATGCGGCCGATCGCAGGCATGAGTCCGCATTTCTCGGCGATGGGAATGAACTCGCCCGGTGCGATCATGCCGCGCTCGGCATGTCTCCAGCGAACCAGCGCCTCGATCCCGCCGATGGTGCCGTTCGACAACGAAACCTGTGGCTGGAAATAGACCTGGAACGTCTTCTCCGCGATAGCGATCCTGATGTCATGCTCGAGCCGCTTGCGGTAGTCGAGTTCATGCCGCAACGCCTCGGAGAAGAATGAGAGACTGCCGCCACCCTGCTTCTTGGCGGCGTGGAGCGCGAGGTCGGCATGGACGAGCAGATCTTGCGCATTGTCGGCGTCGACCGGATAGACGGCGACGCCGGCGCTGGCGCCCGGAAGGATGGTCGCGCCCCGATAGACGATCGGTTCGTTGATCTGCGACAGGACGCGCCCGGCGACCGTGTTGATGTCCTCGGTGCCGCCGGCACCGTTGAGGATCATCACGAACTCGTCGCTGCCGAGACGCACGCAGAGATCCGACGCCCGGCAAGAATCACGCATGCGCTGCGCCGTCACCACCAGCACATAGTCGCCGGCGGCGTGGCCAAGCGTGTCGTTGATCTGCTTGAACCGGTCGAGGTCGAGGTGGACCGCCGCAAGCCGCTCTCGCCGGCGCTGCGCGCCCTTGATCAGCGTATCGAAATGGTCGGTCAGGAAGGTGCGGTTGTGCAGGCCGGTAAGGCCGTCATGCACGGCGATGAAGGCCATGGAATTGCGGGTATCGATCAGTTCACGCGTCTTGCGCAGGATGGCGTTCGACATCGGCCTGAAGATGAAAAGTGCCACCAGCACGATGACGCCGAGGGTGGAGTAGAACAGCGTTCGATGGAGATCGAGAAGGCTCTCCGATCGCGCGTCGGCTTGGGCGCTGATGCGCTGGCCGAGTGCCGCATAGCCCGACAGGGCCGCATTGGCGACGGAAGCGTCGAGGTTGACGCGTTCGCCGCCACCCTTGTAGCCGCCATTGTCGGCCATGCCGAGTTGCGATTCAAACGCCGAAACCAGGCGTTCGCCGTTGGCGATAAGCCCGACCGAGAAGTAATCGAGATGAAACGGTTTGGCAAAAAGGACGTTCTCGACTGATTTTGGATCGAGCCTGGCCGGTGACGCCGGGTCGGCGACCACACGCTCGAGCAGAAGGTCGTAGTTCCTCTCGAAGTCGGCCGTGGCCTGTTTGAATGCGGTGACCAGAGCCGGTTGTTGGTTGCGCGTAGCTGCTCCTGCCGCGTTGGCAAGGAAGACAATGCGTTGCGACAGCACCTTTTGCATGCCGACAATATCGAGCAGCGTGTCGTCGTGCCGATGGCCAGCCATCATCTGCTGGAGAAGGATGAAGGAGGCCATCACCATGGCTGCAATGATCAGCAGCGCCAGCCAATAGCCTGCCTTGATCAGCAGTATGAGCTTGCCCGAAATGGTTTGCATCGGTTGCTGCGACATTTTCTGGGGCGGTCCCTCTCGCCGACAGATTGTTGGGTATGAGAACCATTGGCTTGAAAGGTTAACAGCTCCGGAAGCCGACAGAGCAGCAGCGGTGGAAAGCTCGCAAAATGGTTATCGCCTTCTTTCGCGCCGCGGCTGCATTTGAACATCTGCCATTTGGCGGCATTCTGGGGCGGCATTCTGGCCACTGACCGTCGGATCACCGAAGCCGTCGCTTTTGCGGTGGATTTTTCGCCCGCGCGGGGCGACAGTCCATTGAATCTCAACAGGGCCAGATCATGAGCGCGGCATTCCTCTCCCATATCGACAGCGAGCTTCAAGAGCTGAAATCGGCCGGCCTCTACAAATCCGAGCGGGTGATCACCTCGACGCAATCGGCTAAGATCGAGGTGGGCGGCGAGAGGGTGCTGAATTTCTGCGCCAACAATTATCTTGGCCTCGCAGATAGCGCCGACTTGCGCGATGCGGCCAAGCAGGCACTCGACCGATACGGCTACGGCATGGCGTCGGTGCGTTTCATCTGCGGCACACAGGAGGAGCACAAGCAGCTCGAGGCGACGATTTCTGGCTTTCTCGGCATGGAGGACACGATCCTCTATGGCTCCTGCTTCGATGCTAATGGCGGCCTGTTCGAGACGCTGCTTTCCGAGGAGGATGCGGTCATTTCCGACGCGCTGAACCATGCCTCGATCATCGACGGCGTGCGGCTGTCGAAGGCGAAGCGTTTCCGTTACGCCAACAACGACATGGCCGATCTGGAAGCGCGGCTGAAGGAGGCAATGGATTGCCGTTTTCGGCTGATCGCCACCGATGGTGTATTTTCCATGGACGGCATCATCGCCAATCTGAAGGGCGTCTGCGATCTCGCCGACAAGTACGATGCAATGGTGATGGTCGACGACAGCCATGCAGTCGGCTTCGTCGGCAAGAACGGGCGCGGCTCGTCCGAGCATTGCGGCGTCGAGGGCAGGGTGGACATCATCACCGGCACGCTCGGCAAGGCATTGGGCGGCGCGTCGGGCGGCTACACATCGGGCAAGAGCCAGGTGGTCGACTGGCTGCGCCAGCGCTCGCGTCCCTATCTGTTTTCCAACACGCTGATGCCAGCGATCGCCGGCGCCTCGATCCGGGTTTTCGAACTGATCCAAAATGGCGATGCGCTGCGCCAGCGCCTCTATGCCAATGCGGCGCGGTTCCGGTCTGAAATGGGTAAGCTCGGCTTTACGCTGGCCGGCGCCGATCATCCGATCGTTCCGGTCATGCTCGGCGATGCGACGCTGGCGCAGGAGATGGCGGCGCGCATGCTGCAGCGCGGCATCTATGTCATCGGCTTCTCGTTTCCGGTGGTACCGAAGGGCCAGGCGCGCATCCGCACGCAAATGTCGGCCGCCCATTCCAGCGCCGACATCGACCGTGCGGTCGAGGTNGGGCCAGGCGCGCATCCGCACGCAAATGTCGGCCGCCCATTCCAGCGCCGACATCGACCGTGCGGTCGAGGTGTTCGGCGCAGTCGGGCGCGAACTTGGTGTGATTTCCTGAACGACCGGAACCGAAAAGAGATTCCGGATCAAGAGTTTCAAGGGACAAAAGAATGTCGGACATGATGAAGGCGCTGGTCAAGGCCAAGGCCGAGCCGGGCATCTGGATGGAAGAAGTGCCGGTGCCGGAAATCGGCCCGAACGACGTTCTGATCAAGATCAAGAAGACCGCGATCTGCGGTACCGACGTCCACATCTACAATTGGGACCAGTGGGCGCA
>NZ_AYWU01000025.1:0-85884 GCF_000502375.1 Mesorhizobium sp. L48C026A00
TAGCAACGTTTCGACACCGCTACCTTGGCACATTGTGATGCCGTTAGGGGGCGTCCACCCCATCGATTAGGCCTGGTTGGCGCGATGCTTCGAGAAGAGGGCGTCACCGCCAACCATCTCGCTTGCCTGCATCTCGGCGCCCAGAAGATTCCACGTGAGCGCCGGCGGTCGCGCGCCCGCACCGAGCGGGTGGCCGCATTCATCGATGCGATCCGCGAGGCGGCCGTCGCCGGGCTGAAGGAGCATGATCGCCTGCTGCTCGCCAGAGAGCGGATGGAGCGCGTGCTGCGCGGCCGCCGCTCCAGCTCGAAGCTGCCCGTCCTGATGGATCTTGTGCTTTCCCGGCCGATGGTTTCCACCAGCATGGTACAGGCGGCGTTGAAAGTGTCCCGGCAGGGCGCGCTCGATCTTATCGGCGCATTCAGCTTGCGCGAGCTGACAGGCCGGGGAAGTTTCCGGGCCTGGGGGATCGTTTAGGCGCGCAGCGCATCGTCGGCTATACAGAGGCGCTGCGTCTGGCGCATTCCGATTCGACACCAGCGAACATCCCAAATGGCAGATCCCGAAATCCATCTTTACATCGATGACACTGGGAGCCGCGACCCAGACAGGGAGCCGCTGGTGAAGCGTCGTGACGAGATGGATTGTTTCGCGTTCGGCGGAATCCTCATCAATGAGGAAGACGTCGACGAGCTTTTCGCCAGATACAAGGCCTTCTGCAATAGCCACCATATCAACTACCCGCTGCATTCTTGGGCAATCCGGGGCGGGCGCGGCGATTTCGGCTGGTTGAAACGTCCCGAAGCGGCATTCGCATTTCTCTCCGATCTGGAGCGGTTCCTCGTGGACCTGCCGATCGTCGGCATAGCGGCAGTAATCGACCGGCCGGGCTATGTTTCCCGGTACAGGGACCGGCTCTGGTTGATGAGCAAGACTGCCTACTGCATCCTGATCGAGCGTGCCGCCAAATTCGCGCGAAGCCGCGGCCGAAAGCTGCGCGTATTTTTCGAACGCGCTGGCAGGGTCGAGGACAACGAACTGATCGCCTTTGCTCGCTCGCTGAAGAAGGACGGGATGCCTTTCGACGAAAACAATTCCGCGTCCTATCAGTCGCTGAGCGCGGCAGAGTTCCGGGACATTGTCAGAGGCGAGCCGCGAGGCAGGACCAAGGCCACCCCGATGATTCAGATTGCGGACCTGGTTCTGTATCCTATGGCCAAAGGTGGCTACGATCCGATCTACCGACCCTACGTATCCCTGATGGAGAACAAGCGGTTGATCGACGCCTTGCTCGATCCGAACGAGCGCGCGAGCCTTGGCATTAAGTACAGCTGCTTCGAGCGCATAAACGACAAAGGCCCGGACGAACCGAGCCTTTGAGAAAGTGTCGGCTGGCGCTTGGCGCCAACCCCGGAGCGTTGCTCACACTGGTATTATGGTGTGGTTGACCTCTGTTTTCAAGACTTGCTGTTGAGATGCTGGCTCAGCGTAGGCGAGGCTGGCGTCGCGCCCATCGCCATTATTCTACAAGACCGAAGACGGGGCCAAATCCGCCATGCCATGACATGTCGCTACGGCCCAAGTGAGGCTCGTAGATGCCCACGCCATTGCCGCCATCCAGAAACAGCGCATTGGGACAACTGAGGTGGTCGCGAAACAGGCGCGCGAAGTTATGAAAGTTCACGGCGTCCTCGCTTATCGGGAAGTTGACTAGCCCACCGTCGCAGACTCCGACGCCGCTTCGACGCGTTCGATCGCTCGATCCGGCAATGAAGATGGGATTCAGCTTGTTTTTGATCACGAGCATCGGGCCGGACTGGGTGGCAAACCGCGCCTTTGGTCGACGCTTCAGATAGTCGGTCGTCGGCAGGATCCCGGCATCGGCGTCATTCAGAAAGAACACGCCATTCGGCTTCTTGTAGAAGTTGGGCACCTTTCCAGGCGGGCCATCCATTGTCTTCGTGCTGGCGGGCCGCAGTTCCTGGCCGTTCTCGACATAGAGTCCAATCGGCGAGAAGTCGGTTAGATACATGCCGGCGTTCATCGCGAATACCAGCGTTCGTCCTTCGTTGGCGACTGTCTTGGCTATGGCCGGGAAGCGACGATAGGGGTCGCCATGGGCATCTTTCCAAAACAATCGAAGGTCGTCATGCCCCGGTGTCGCGGTGCATACGATGAATTTTGCCTCTTCGAACGTTTGCTCCTCGCACGGTTGGGCCAAGACAGGTTGCGCGGCTGCGAAGGAGGTGACGAGTAAGAGACGCGGGATCGGAGCGAGGTGTTTGGGGTAGAATACCATCGTCAACAAGTCTCGGAGGCAGCGAGAAAGACAGTACGTGAAATGATCTCCGCCAAAAATGATCGGCGAATCCTTCGATGGCAGCAGGCTATCCTCGACAGCGTTGACACGCCTTCAATACGTTGGTCGGTGCTGCGCCGTAACCATTCGTGGCGCTCAAGGCTGGGGTCGTTTGCGGGAGAGGGCGAAACCCTACCCTAAGCGATGCCAGCGATATACTCGTCCTGCGCGGGAAATATCTATACAGCGTCTGGCGGGAACGACACCGTCATCTCCGCACCTGGTACCACGCGTTCGCTGACGCTGCAGAGGACCTGAAATCGCTCCCGTGGGCTTGATCGCTATGGCGCGCGCCAGCGCTGCGCGCTGGAAAACTGCGCCGGGTAGCGTTTCTCCAGTCCAGATCGACGAGATCGAGCAACTCGATCGCCTGCTTCCTGATTTCGGCCGCAGGCGGCCGTGTCGCACCCGTTCGCCGGAGCGTCACTCGGTCAGGACGCAGCCGCCAAATCCTTCACGGCACAAAGCGGTGGGGCGTCTCCGGCGTCCGAAACGTCGGGAGCAATCTCGTGGCCGCCACCCTGATTCGACTTGTCCTCTGGGAAGACGCGCACGTTCTTCAGTTCGACATACACCTGCACCCCCGGCTCCAGGGAAAGCTGGGTGCTTTCCTCCTTGCTCAACTGGGCAGTTAATGGGCTGCCATCGTCGTTACGAGTCAGTTCGAGTTGCACCAACGGTCCCGCGGAATTCACGCGCTGAATAGTCGCGGCGATATTGGCACCTTCGCCGGCTTGCTCGCGCACCTTGACCTCGTGAGGCCTGACATATGCAACCGCCGGCGCATCCTTCACGGCGACATGCTCAGGAACAAAGAGTTCGGTCTCGCCCAGGCGCAAACGTCCACGACGAATTCGGCCATGGAACAGGTTCACATTGCCAAGGAAACTGTAGACGAACGGGGTGGCCGGGTTCTCATAGATCTCGTCCGGCGTACCGATCTGCTCGATGCGCGCCTGATTCATCACCACGACACGATCGGCAAGCTCGAAGGCTTCCTCCTGATCGTGTGTGACGAAGAGGCTCGTCACATGGATTTCTTCGTGCAGCTTGCGCAGCCACTTTCGAAGTTCCTGACGTACCTTGGCGTCGAGCGCACCGAAGGGCTCGTCCAGCAACAGAACCTTGGGCTGGGCCGCAAGTGCCCGCGCCAAGGCGACACGCTGGCGTTGACCGCCGGACAACTGGCTGGGGTAGCGATCCTGCAACCCTTCCAGGCGGATCAGCTTCATGAGCTCATCGACGCGCTCGCGGATCTGCGGCTTGGGCGTCTTGCGGACCCTCAGGCCATAGCCGACATTCTGCGCCACCGTCATATGGCGAAACAGCGCGTAGTGCTGGAAGACGAAACCAACCTTGCGATCACGGGCGGAATAGTTGGTGATGTCTTCGTCCTGTTGCAGCACGGTGCCAGAGTCGGCGACTTCGAGGCCGGCGATGATCCGCAGCAGGGTAGTCTTTCCCGAACCGGACGGGCCGAGCAAGGCGACCAGGTTCCCGTCGGGCACCTCAAGGCTGACGTTGTCGAGCGCGCGGTAGTTCCCGAACGTCTTCGAAACGTCCTTGATCAAGATGCTCATGGTTTAACTCCATTTGTCCGGGCCGGGACACTGGCTGCATTCGGAGCCCTCCGGTCAAGCTGAACCTTGGCGATCAGTGTGATGATCGCGACGAGGGTGAGCAAGGATGCAACCGCGAACGATCCGGGGAGATTATACTCCTGAAACAGCTTCTCGATACGGAGCGGCATTGTATCCGTCTGTCCCGCTATGTGGCCAGAGACCACATAGACGGCTCCGAACTCTCCCATAGCGCGAGCATTGCACAGGATGACGCCGTAGATCAGTCCCCACTTAATGTTGGGCACCGTGATGTGCCAGAAAAGCTGCCATCCGCTGGCTCCCAGACTGACCGCCGCCAGTTCCTCCTCGACGCCCACGGCCTCCATCACGGGGATCAGCTCGCGCGCGACGAACGGGAAGGTGATGAACGCCGTGGCCAGAACCAGTCCGGGGAGGGCGAAGATGATCTTGAGGCTCTGATTGCGCGGCCAAACCTCGAAATAGACCTGAAGGTAGAACAGCACGCCAAAGATGATGGCGCTGCCGAGCAGCAGCACCAGATAGGGATGGTTCCACAGCCCGCGACGCGCCTTGGGGCTCAGCGGCCTCAAGATGTAAAACAGCAGAATGAAGATGCCGACGGCGAGGGCCGAAATCAGATACGGCATTATCGAGTAGCCGTCCGCCCTCAGGAACGGCCCAAGATATCCCTGACGCCCGAAGATCAGCACGAACATCAGCCCCGCCACGACCGGCGACACCGCAAAGGGCAAGTCGATGAGGGCGGTCAGCAGCGTGCGGCCGCGGAAATTGAACTTGGCGATCGCCCAGGCCGCCGCGACGCCAAACACCGTGTTGGCGACCAGCGCAATCGGGGCCACGATCAACGTCAGAACGATCGAGTGCCGCGTGTCCGGATCGTCGAACAGATTGCGCCAGTAGGTCACCACCCCCTCGCTGAGGGCTTGCACGAAAATGTTTGTGACCGGAATGACGATCAGAACGATGACGATGGCAAGGGCGGCTCCCGTTAGAAGCCACCTGACCCAGGCCGGGTCCTGCTGCGCGCGGCGAATGTTAGCCGGAGTAGCCGTTGCTCCCGGCCTTGGCAATACGGCTTCAGCGCTCATGGCGCATGCTCCAACGCTCCAGCATGTTGATGATCACCAGCATGGCGAACGAAATGACCAGCAGCACGACGGCAATCGCCGTGGCTTCACCATAGGCGAATTCCTCCAGGCGCGCCACGATCAGGATCGCTGCGATTTCCGTTTCATACGGCTTGTTTCCCGACACGAATACGACCGAGCCGTATTCCCCCACGCCGCGCGCGAAAGCCAGCGCAAAACCCGTGATAAGCGCGGGATAAAGGCTGGGGAGGATGACATCCAGGAAACTCTGCAGGCGCGTGGCGCCCAGGGAGGCCGAGGCTTCCTCCGATTCCGGATCGATGTCTTCGAGGATCGGCTGCACCGTTCTCACAACGAAGGGAAGCCCTACGAAGACCAGAACCAGGACGATCGCGAAGCGCGAATAGGCCCCCTCAATTCCCCAGGGAACCAGGTACTGCCCGAGCCAGCCATTCTCGACATAGAGCGCCGAGTAGACCAATCCGGCCACCGCCGTCGGCAGCGCCAGGGGCAGGTCGACGAGCGAATCCACGATTTTCTTGCCCGGAAAATCGTAGCGGACCAGCACCCATGCGATAAGAAGGCCGAGAACCAGATTGATCAGCGCCGCGACGAAGGCTGCGCCGAACGTCAACAGATATGCCGCGCGCGCCCGCTCCGTCCACACCGCTCCCCAGAACTCCTCGAACGACAGCGACCCGGCCTTGAAAAAGACCGCCGTAATCGGAATGAGTACCAGGACGCTAAGGTAGAAAACCGTGTAACCCAGCGTCAGCGAGTACCCGGGCAAGACTTTCCTGTTTGCACTTGCCATGACCTTGCCAACCCATCTCTCTCAAAGTTCGGCCCCGCGCCTGTTTTCCGGCGCGGGGCGTACAATGACATTCAAGTTCGTCGTCTTCAGGACTTCGGCTTGTAGATGTTGTCGAATACGCCGCCCTCGCCGATGAACTGCTTGTGGGCATCCGGCCAGTCCTTCGCGATGTCGGTTATCGGAAACCGCTTAATCTCGCCAAAGGTCGTTCCAATATACTTTTTGTGGATGGCCTCGTTGGTCGGCCGATAAAAATGTTTTGCAAGGATTTCCTGACCCTCGTCAGTGTAGGTGTACTTCAAGTACGCTTCCGCTGCTTCCCGGTGACCGGGTGCCCGGTCAACAACGTCATCGACCACGGCGACGTAAGGCTCGGCCAGAATGCTGACAGGCGGGTTGATGATTTCCAACGCGCCTTTCGCCTCCTCCACCTCGAGATGCGCCTCGTTTTCCCACGCAAGGTGCACGTCGCCGATTCCCTTCTGGACGAACGTTGTCGTCGCGCCGCGGGCACCCGAATCCAGAACGGGAACCTGCTGGTAGAGCTGGGTGACAAACTTCACGGCATCATCGCGCGAGCCGCCGCGCACGACCACCGAACCCCACGCACTAAAGAAGCTCAGATAACCGTTTCCGGAGGTCTTCGGATTGGGGGTGACGATCTCGATGCCGGGCTTCACCAGGTCCGGCCAGTCCTTGATGCCTTTCGGATTTCCCTTGCGAACGACAAAGACGATGGTCGAGGTGTAGGGCAGAGAGCGATTGGGCAGGCGATCGACCCATCCCTCCTTAATCAGCCCGCTTTTGGCGACGGCATCCGTGTCGAGGAAGGACGCCAGCGTCACCACGTCGGCTTCAAGGCCGTCGATGACAGCGCGGGCCTGAGTGCTCGAACCGCCGTGCGACTGCTTGATGCTCAGCGTGTCTCCAGTCGACTTCTCGTAGATTGGTATGAAATGCTCGTTGATGTCGCGCCAGAGTTCCCTAGTCGGATCATAGGACACGTTCAGGAGTTCGATCTCGGCGGCGGAAGCCGGTACTGAAAAGCCTGGGACGCCGAGCTGGACAGCGCCGACCAGGATGCCGGCAAGAATTGCGTTGGTTCGAAGTCGGGTCATTGTCTGCCTCCGTTGGAATTCCATCTTAATCTAGTAATTTTGTAGAATATTGATGCAATGGCCTTTGCGTTTTTCGCGGGCGGCGCGCAAATTTACGCCTCCTGCGGACATTTCAGGGAATTTTTTTGCCTCATCATGGTGTAATGCGCAACGCTCCAGCCAACAGCGACATTGTCAAGACATTCCTGTGGCCGCGCGCCAGGCCTGCACAATGACGCTGTGCTGGTTCCAGATCATCAGCGCTCCACTCACAGCCATGAGCGCGACCACAAGGCCGCGGAACTGTCGTCCACTCAGGCGTTCGAGCCAGCGCTTGGCCAGCAGATTGGCAAGCGCAGCGCCCAAACCCGCGGCTGCGCCGTACATGGCCGCCTGACCACCGAGCGCACCGAGTCCAGTGAAAACCGCGACCTTGACGACATCGATCACAAACGAGTTCACGGATTTCGTGGCGACCAACGTCTCCTTCTCCGAACCGTAGTTCAGATAGAGCGAATTCAGGACGGGTCCCACCGTGCCCATCAGCGCCGACAACAGCGCGACGATCAGGCCGGCCGGGAGGAACCACCAGCGGCGAACTCGGTAGCTCCTCTCGCGCGCCCCGCCGCGAAATTCCCAGACTGCACTGATCAGATAGATCCCTATGAGTATCTGGAGCCATTCCGCTCGACTGTTGGCGAAGAGCCAGGAGCCCGCCGCGGCGCCGGCGATGGCGCCGGGCAGGTACCAACGGACCAGGCTCCAATCGATGTCGCGCCGAAAAGCCAGGGCGCGGATGGGATTGCCGATGAGCTCGGTCAAGGTGATGACCGGCGCAACCGCGGCGCTCCCTGTGATGAAAGTCACGGCGGGGATCAGCAATAGACCGCCGCCTCCGGCCGAGAGGGTGTTCAGCGTCCAGGTGAGGAACCCCGCCAACGCCAGGAGGCCTAGTCTAATCCAGTCCATCCGATCAGAACGAAGCGGGCCTTTGATCGTTCCGAACGCGTCGGTTAGCAAAAGCCCGGCCCGCCCCTTGAGTCTCGTCTGCGATGGAAATAATCACCGTTACCGGGCCAAACGCGGGCGCCCGGAAGACCGGACTCCGGCGCACCGTACCGCCGATAGCTTTGAAAGCTGGTTGAAAGCGGACCGCTTAACCAGCCGGAGTTACGGTGAAGTCATCAAAATACACGTGACTGTCGGCCTTCGACCACAAGCCAACACGCCCGGTCACCGGCTCAGGCAGCGTGTCCTGCAGGTAGAGCTTGCCGTCGACATAGCCTTCGACCTTGGTGCCGGCGATGCGCACCTTCAGGTCGTGCCATTCATGGGTTGAGGTTGGGGTGTTCTTGACCCAGGTCACCGACGAGCGTTTCCCCTTTTCGAACTTCCACAAGACAAGGTTGTTCTCCAGAGGGTTGGCGCGAATCGTGAGATAGTCGCCGTTAGGCTTCAGGTTGAACAATATCCCGGCACCTTGATCAATGCGGCCGGAAATGCCCTCGAACCGGACGGTGATCTCTCCGTCGCGGAAATCTGGCATGCGTTCAAAGACTGCGTAGGGGAAGTATGCATAGGCTTGGACGCGGTCGAGAAACTCGGCATACCGCTCCCCATAGAGCGCCCGTGCCTTGTCGGCGAGACCGGCGGAGGTCTGTCCCTCCTTCCATTGGCGCCCGTCGACGGCCAACACCTTATTGTCGCCTTCTGTTTCGATCCGCCAAACGCCCACCACGCCGGGCATCGCCTTCGAATCTGCGCCAACTTCCTCGTCCGAAAAATTGACGATGTCCGGCGAGCCCGCCGAGGCTGGCAGCAGCAAGGCCACCAAGCCGGCACCTGCCGCGGCGACTGTCTTGAGGCTATGTAAGATGTTCACGGCTGATCTCCTTCTGGCTTGAGGCGTATGCGATGGCCGGTGCCCTGCGGCTCCGCCACCAGGCGACTCCAATGAGTAGCGGCAGGCCGCCAAGGAACCAGGGAAGCGCGATCCACGGAGCCGCGACGAGCGGATAGCCGGGATAATCGCCGGCCCCGGTCGCCGGCACGGGCAGGGGTACATTTGCGAGCCCATAAAGGAGCGGCAGTACCTCCTGGGTGCCGGTCGATCGACTGACGGCCGACCGGCCGCCATAGCTGTACTCGACTTCGCCATACGACTCATCGCTTGCGCTGTCGACAACACTCTGCTGGTCGCCTGCAAAACGGATGACAATCCGTGGAATGACCCGCTCGAGCTTCGATAGGACGCTTGTTCGTAAATCGGCGTACCGGGGGTCTTCGGGCGCCAGGTGAACGGTGACGGTCAGCTAGATCGGAAGAGCACACGTCTGNCTTCGATAGGACGCTTGTTCGTAAATCGGCGTACCGGGGGTCTTCGGGCGCCAGGTGAACGGTGACGGTCAGCTGCTCGCTGAGTTGCGTCAGGGCCTGTTGGTCGGCAAGCGAGAAAGAGTTCCGTCGGTCCTCGGTCGCATCGGCCGACCATCTGATCTGGGTAGCCGCGACCATCACAAGACAGGTCGCCACGAGGCAGATGAGCGAACCGACAAGCTTGATGCGCACGGTAGCACCCATGGGGAGCCAGATGGCAGCGAGTGCGGCAAATCCAAGAATCGCCGCAAGCACCCCGACGACGAGACTGAGCGATAACAATCCGAGCTCAAAGGTATGCAGCGTTTGCGTGAGCGATAGCCGCGACGACCAGCCAAGGAGGTCGGGTTGGCTGGCCGCCGCGAAGTCGATGACCCACGATCCGAGTGTGAAGCCGAGTGTGACAATCGCCGCGGTTGCCGCGCTCTCGGTAAGCGCAGCTGCGAATAACGCGATGGCGCCGACCAACAGGCCATAGAGCAGATGTCCGAGAACAAGGTTCAGGGTCTCGGCGACGAACAGATGTCCGCCCATGAACTCCCAAATCGCGAGCGCTGAGAGCGCAGGGATACTGGCAGTGAGCCAAGCTGCGAAGACGGCGACCAGCTTGGCGCCAATCAAAGTCGGCGGTCGATAGGGCAGCTGGATCAGGAGCCGCAAGGCGCCGGACTCCTTTTCGTTGCCGAGCACGGGTATGGCAACAAAGGGAAACAGCAGCGTAACGGCGACGTAGAAGCCGCCGAACGTCGGAACCAGTACGCCGTCCAGCGGGGATAGTGCGCTCGCGAGCCCAGGCGAGGTGAGCGCAGTAGCGCTCGTTTCGCCGTAGAGCGACACGGCCTGAAAGAAGCTGAAGCCGATGAGAGGGCAGAGCATCAGCAGCATTGTCCAGAGCGGCCGGCCGCTCGCCATTTCCCGCAGCTCCTTGGCCAGCAAGGGGCCGAAGGGAGCGTCGAGCGGTACCGCTGCCTCAGGTGAGCGCAAGGAAAACCTCCTCCAACCCACCGGAGAGGATCCCCGCACGCTCCCGCAAGTCGCCCAAGGTCCCGACGCCGCGCACGTGGCCTTCTGCGAGCAAGACGAAACGGTCGCATATGCGCTCGGCATCGAGCAGCTGGTGTATGGCGAGGACGAGGCTCCGCCCCTGCGCCGCAACTTTGCGCAGCACGTCCATGATCTCGCGGGTCTGTCGCAAGTCGAAGCCGTCGAAGGGCTCGTCCATCAGCAGCAGGGGATGCGGCGTAATCAGGGCAAGCGCCAACATCAGTCGACGGGCATACCCCTTTGGACAATGCAAGCACCCGCTTGTTCAGCACCGGTGCAAGTCCGACCGCCCTAACTGTGTCCGCGACGTCGAGGTCCGATGTCCGGTAAACACCGGCGAAGAACGCGAGCACCCGTTCGACATACTGGTCGCGCCACGGCCGGAGGCCGTCGGGGAGGTAGAAGATCGATCTCCGGCGCAATGCGGGTGGCAGAGGGGCGCCGTGCTAGAAAATCGTCCCCGAGTCGGCGGGAAGAACGCCGGCAACTGCTTCGAACAACGTGGTTTTGCCGGCTCCGTTCGGTCCGATGAGACCGAGAACTTCGCCGGCTTCGACCGTGAAGGCAACGTCCGCCAACGCTGTTTGCGGGCCGTAGCGCTTTGTCAAGGCGTCGACCCGAAGGGCGACTCCGCTCGCTGGCGATGTTGCGATTTGCGCCTTGTCAGGCTTCCGGCTTCGCATCAACATCGGCTGATTCCCTCCCGGCGTGCGATTGGGCATTGCCCGGCCGAACTCCGCCGTTGGACGCGCGCGCGGACGCCCAATCTAGCTCTTTTTGACGGCGACCTTGTCGAGGGCTGCGCGCAGTCCTTTCGCCAGCTTCTGCACATCGTCGTTCGCCCAGAAATGCATGAAGAAGAGCCGCGGCTGCTCATCGAGCATGTGGCTATGCAATGCCGTGATCTCGATGCCGTTGCCTTGCAACGCCCTGATAACCGGATTGACCTCCTTGGCAGTCAGCACAAAGTCACCTGTGATCGCCGTTTTGCCGCCGCCAGTCGACTGGAAGTTGATCGCTATGGCGGAGCCCAGGGCGGCCGGCACCTCCATGCCATTTTCTTCGACCGGTTCTGCGCGCGGTATAGTGAACTGGTAGACCGCGCCGTTGGCCTTGCCTTTGTAGCCAATAGCTTGGTCGACACCCGCCGTGTCGAACTCGATCTTCGAAGCGGCCGCCGCCTGCGAACCGGCGGATGCAGCCATCGGCGTCTTCGTCAGAGCCAAGCCGGCATGAAGCGCTGTGGCGAGTGCTACGGGATCACCCTGGCCGAAGAGGTGCATGTAGAGCGTCATCGGCTCTGCGCGCAGCAAGTGGTTGTGAACCGCAGTGATCTCGATCCCGCCTTCTTCAAGCTTCTTCATGACCGGGTTCACCTCGTCCTGGGTCAGAACGATGTCGCCCATGACCATGGCCTGGTTCACCATTGGCTCGAACGCGATCCAGCCTCCGAGCGCAAAGCCTGGCTTCAGGGATATCCCATCGAGCGATACTTTCAGGTCGGTTCGTGGCAAGCCCACCCTGTAAACGCCGCCAGGCATTTCCGTTCCGGATTTGCCAAGTGTCTGCGCGACACTTTGCCAATCGGGTTCCGCTGACGCCGGTTGGAGAAGCGCCGACATCGCTATCAGCATTGCGCCGGTGATGAGTTTTGCACGCATGGATTTCTCCTTGTGGTCTGCCCCAATATGCCCAATGACTTTCAATCCGAGACGCTAGTCGCGTGCAGAGGGCTTCTGCAGCACGCCCTCCAGGAAGAACGTCCCATCCGGGTCACGAAGCTGTACTGCGGTATCTGAGATCCATACCTGATAGCAGGTCTCTTCGCCTTCAACGGAAATGCAGAGCTGCCCCTTCTCGACGCGCCACTTGCCGGCGTTCTTCTTGCCCATGTCGTAGCGCACGATCCGTCCGTCGCGGCCGAACGCATCCGCCCAATGAACGTCGTCCGTGAAATCCATGCCGGCGAACTTGGCCTTGATCTCCTTGCCCTTGAGGTGCCGGAACGTGTCCGCCGCGTCCGCGGCATTCACAGCAATCAGGCTGAAGCCAAAGGCGATGGCGGCCATCAGCCGCCGACCAACCGTAGCAGTTCCCGGGCTGTTTTTTTCGAGGGTAATCATCTTTCAGGCCGCCGCCGTAGGTTTCATGGCAGGTGGCCAGCTATGCGTCTCCGCCTTGCGGCGCGAAGCCCAGGCATAGAGCGCGTCGTAGATGACGAAGCCGTGTTTCAGCACTTCCTGGTCGTCGGGCGTGACGTCCCTGAGCCCCATCGAGATCGCAAGCAGCCCCGCCGACTGTGGCGTCAAATCGTGCCGATCGGTGTCGGCGCCGCGCACGATCGAGGCGATCGTCACGATCGCCGGATCGCGCTCGAGGCCGTATTTCGAGACGAAGGTATCGAAGCTGCAGCCGTCACCCACATGCGTGAACTCGACACCGGGCACGTCAAAGGGTGTAGCGCCCGTCTCCTGGGCAACCGGGATCACCCGATCCGGCGGCACGAACAGGAATTCTGGCTCCTTGTCGATGAAGCGGGCGATCAGCCAGGGACAAGCAATACGGTCGATGACCGGACGTTCGCGGGTAACCCATCTCATGGCCTTGTCTCCCTTTTGGTTGCTCAGCGCGGCCTACTGCTGCGAGACCAACAACGCTACGCCTGGATGAGGAATGATACAAGTGTTACATATTATTGTTCCCGTGATATGGTTCATTTATGAGTGATGGCGAACCGAATGGAACAGCGCTGGCTGCTCCTTATCCATCAGCCCGTCAGCTGCCGAGCAAGCCGGCCTTTCCGGGTGAAGATCTGATGGCGCGCACCGAAATCTTGCGGGCCAAGACGGGACATGTTCTGGACATCGGCGCAGCGCTGGCGGTTATCCTGCTCGGCGTTTGGCCGCTGATCCGGAGATATGTTTTCGATCTTGGCCGACCCGCCGTGTGTTTGGGGTCCGCCGTGACATCGACCGGATCGATGCCAACGGCAGTCCCGAAGAGATGCGCCGGACTATTCGCGAATGCCGGCACCAGCAACTTCTGGTCGGCCCCGCTGCCATCGACGAGTATGGCAGCCTCGACGGAACCGCCATCCAGGCCGACCTTCCCACCGCCGTCGCGCCGCCAACCCGAGCGCGCTGCGCCGAAGTTCTTGGCTTTCGATACATTTCCGCTGCCATTATATCGCGAGCGCGCGGCGGTCGCATGACTCCTGTGGCGACAGTGACAAACTATTGCTGCGTGTTGAGCGCCCGCCTCAAGCTCTGCGCCAACGCCTGAGCATTGCCGATGCCCCAGTAGTGCAAGAAGATGATCCGCGGGTCTTCAAAGAACATGTGATTGTGCACCGCGATTACTCCAATCGCTCCAGCTTGCAGTTCACGGATGACCGAACGGACTTCATTTTCCAGCATCGCAAAGTCGCCGCAGACCGCGGCGCGCTCGTCCGTGCCCTGAAAGGCTGCCCATGTGTTGTAACCCATTGCGGCATCAATATTGAGCTCACCACAGCGTGTGCAGACGACGGGCACGGATGGGCGCGCCAGGACAAACTTGAGCACGCCGTCCTTGCTCTCGCCCTTGTGCTCGACAATCGCCTCAAGCGGCGGCGCGTCCAAGCTACTATTCACTTTCTTGATGGCGGGTTCGACAGGATGCTTCTGGCGCACGATCTTTATCGCTTCAAAAATCCTATGCGCTCCTGTCGCCAACGCAGTTTCATCAGCCGTACCCTCGACATGCATAAACATCACGCGCGGCTGCTCGCGGACGAAATGATTGTGTAGGGCTGTTACGTACAGGTTCGCCTGGATCGCTGCGGCCATCGCGTCCTCGATTTCATCTTCGAGCACGACGATGTCACCCATCAGCGTGGCATGATGCGCCCCCTGTTTAAAACTAACCCAGGAGGTGAGGCCCATAAACGGAATGATCTCAAAGCCGTCCAGGGTCACTCTCACTTCACTGCGCGGGACCGATAACTTGAGCACGTCACCCGTTGTCTGTCCCTTCAGTCCGGTAAGGGATTCAATAGCTTGGGTATCGAGCATCTTAGACCTCCTCGTTTCATCGAGCACTAACCGAACCAGATTTCCGTTGGCGCCACACAATGAATCGAGTGCCGAACGCCAACGCGAGCGTCACCATTCCAATTATAAGGTGCAGGGGTGGTATGAAAAAGAGCAGTACGAAGCAGCCAGCCAGGCCGAACCAAGCGAAGAAGCGCGAGAATAGGCGCTGCCCCTTACTTAAGTGCAGAGCCGCGTAGTGGGTAATGGCAAACCAAACCAGCAGGTAAAAGCTGGCGAGCGGCAAGACCTGACGCAGGTCGAACACCAGCACCACTGCAAAGACGAGCACCCCGACGGCAAGTACTGCGTGACGCGGCACCTTCAAACGCGGATAGACCTTGCCGAACCACTTCGGCAATTCGTGCGCCTCGCCCATCGCGAGCGCCACACGCGAACGCACCGCCATGTCTGGGGAAATTGACGCCGAGTTGCGCGCCGCTGATGCCTGTCGCCAAGCATACCAGCCCACCTGGGATCATTGCCAGCAGAAGGGCGGGACCGGCCCGCTCGGCGGTCGCACCAAGGGCACCGAAAATACCCGTTCCGATGATCATGCCGGCAGTCATGAGCGTAGCTGCGGTGCGTCCGACGGCCCGAGTCGCGGATGATCCTGACTGGCTAGCCCCACCCGAGGCTGTCATTTCGGCACCTCCTGTCAGGCATCAGCGGGACAGTCTGCGAGACGTCAACGCTACGCCTGAATTTAATATGATACAAGTGTTGCATTTGCCTTTCTCAGTGATACGGTGAGCTGATGAGCGAAGGGGAACTTGGGACCGAGCAGCGCTGGCTGCTCTTGATCCATCAGCTGCCGACCAAACCAGCCTATTTCCGGGTAAAGATCTGGCGGCGGCTGCAGGGTATCGGCGCAGTTGCGGTCAAAAGCACAGTCTATGCGCTGCCCGCCGATGCAGAAACGCAGGAGGATTTCGAATGGCTCCTGAAGGAAATTATCGACGGTGGCGGTGAGGCGATGGTGTGTGAGGCGCGTCTGATCGACGGCCTGACGGACGCACAGGTTCGGGCGCTGTTCGATGCCGCGCGGGACACCGACTATGCAGAGATCGCCAAGGCAGCGCGCGATCTAACGGCGGCTATCGACTCCGACAAGACCGAGGATCGGCGCGCGGATGCCCGCGCGCAACTCGGTCGAATGCGCAAGCGGCTTGCCGAAGTCGTGGCGATCGACTTCTTCGGCGCCAGCGGGCGGCTCGCCGCCGAGGGACTGATCGCCGAGCTCGAGGCTCAGCTTATAGAGGACAAGGCCATGACCAAGGAACCGAAGAAGGCGGCCGAGCTGGGTGAGGTCAAGGGCCGGACCTGGGTCACGCGGCGGGACGTGCATGTTGACCGCATCGCCTGCAGTTGGCTGATCCATCGCTTCATCGATGCCGATGCAACGATCCGCTTCGTGGCGGGCAAGGGACACGTGCCAAAGGAGGGCGAATTGCGCTTCGACATGTTCGAAGGCGAAATCACCCATGAAGGGGACCGCTGCAGCTTCGAGGTACTGCTCAATCGTAGTGGCATAGTCGACCCGGCGCTGCAGGCCATCGCCGAGATTGTCCACGACATTGACCTCAAGGACGGCAAGTTCAGTCGCGACGAGACGACGGGCATAGCCAGCCTAATCGCGGGCATCGCCATGACGAATAAGGGCGACGAGCAGCGGATCGCGCAGGGCGGCCCGGTCTTCGACAATCTCTACCAGTATTTCCGCCAGAAGCGCGGGTGAGGGGAACCCATGACCAGCGTCCATGCCGTCCATCCGAATGCGCTCGGTGATGAACCTTCGCATGGCATCCCCTTCCGCGAAGCAGTGCGGGTCTGGGCGCGTGTGGCAGCGTTGAGTTTTGGTGGCCCGGCCGGCCAGATCGCGGTAATGCATCGCATCCTCGTTGAGGAGAAGCGCTGGATCGGCGAGACGCGGTTCCTGCATGCGCTGAACTACTGCATGCTGTTGCCAGGACCGGAGGCCCAGCAGCTCGCCGTCTACATCGGGTGGCTCCTGCATAAAACCCGAGGCGGGCTCGTGGCCGGCACGCTGTTCGTATTGCCGGGCGTCATCGCCATCATGGCGCTGAGCTGGATTTATGCGATTTTCGGCAATGTCGGCGCGGTGCAGGCGCTTTTCTTCGGCCTGAAGGCCGCCGTCCTCGCCATCGTGCTTGAGGCGGTTATCCGCGTCGGCAAGCGGGCGCTCAAGAACAACGTCATGGTAGCGCTCGCTGCCGCCGCTTTCATTGGGCTTTTCCTCTTCCATGTCCCGTTCCCGCTCATTGTCCTGACAGCTGCAGTGATCGGGTATGTCGGCGGGCGGGCCGGGCTGGCACCTTTCATGGCGGGCAACGGCCATGGCAAGGTCGGCGGCAAGCAGGTCGCCGATGCGGAATCGGCGCTCGGCGAAGGCATTCCTGCTCATGCTCGCCCGCCGGTCAGCTGGTCGTTGAAGATTGGCGGTGTGTTTCTGGTGCTATGGCTGGCACCTGTCCTCGGCCTTTTCGTGCTGTTCGGGTCCGGCAATGTCTTCGCCGATATCGCGGTCTTTTTCTCGAAGATGGCGGTCGTGACCTTTGGCGGCGCCTATGCCGTCCTCGCTTATGTGGCGCAGCAGGCTGTCGATACCTATGGCTGGCTGAAGCCCGGCGAGATGCTGGACGGCCTTGGCATGGCGGAGACGACGCCTGGCCCCTTGATCATGGTGACCCAGTTCGTCGGCTTCATGGGCGCGTATCGAGCGCCGGGATCGCTTAATCCGCTGCTCGCTGGAACGTTAGGCGGCCTGCTCACCACCTGGGTCACCTTCACACCTTGCTTCCTGTGGATCTTTGTTGGTGCGCCGTTTGTGGAAACGCTGCGCAGCAACAAGGCCTTGTCCGCCGCGCTGGCGACCATCACGGCGGCCGTGGTGGGCGTGATCCTGAACCTGGCGGTGTGGTTCGCGCTTCACGTTCTGTTTGGAGCACTGCGCGAGGTCAAAGGGTTCGGCATGACGGTCGATGTGCCCACATTCAGCTCCGTCAACATCCCGTCGCTCGTCCTGACATTGGGTGCGCTGCTGGCGGTGTTCCGTTTCAAGATCGGCATGCTCCCGGTGCTCGCCGGCTGTTCGATCCTCGGGCTGCTCTACGGGATGGCGACGGGAGCGATTTAACCCGTGCAGCCAGCGCCCTGACCTGTGGGGTGAGGAGGCATCGTTGACGTTACAGTCGCTCGCGCACGGTTTGCGCAAAGCTATTTCCGAAGCAACGGTTCAGGCTGCTTCCTGCGGGTGCTGAGCCGACGGCCGCGAACCTGCTGACATCGAGGGGACTGCGGGCGTTCGGTGACGGTCTGGTCAGCATCCTGCTTCCCGCCTATCTGAGGGCATAGCGTTGAGAGTACGCTCAGCAACGATAAGCTCGAACGAACACGGAACGGGGCACTCTCGTTGACGCCGCTGGAGCGTCCATCGCAATCAGCGTGACACCGCCTGGTCCTGCTCAGGAACCATACGGATTGCGCGAACCATATGCTTTCATTAGGTTTTCGGCTTGGCGTTGTTTAGCGGGCTTTCAACGCGATCTCCTCTTCATCGATCGTTTCCACCGTCACGGCGTCAGCACAGTCGACGACATCATAACGGAATTCCGGGACTCGGGTCTCAACATCGTCGCTAACGGCGCGGTTGGCACGAAGAACCTGCAGTTCGTACTAGCCACGGCGGCCGCCGACGTCTCCCGTATTCGCGATAGGTTTGTCGCTCTCGGCACGGAAGAACCCTCAGGCCCGGCACGGCCTGCAGCCATGAGCCACCTGCACACCATAGGCCTAGTGCTAGGCATCGTCGCGCTGATCGCCATGCACGCAGGCGCGCCCTGGTGGCTATCGTGGCGAGGTCTAAGCGACACCTCAAATCCGATCTCTTACACAGTGATTGCACTCGTGGCCCTTTTCGTAATCTTCAAGATCGGATTGCTCGGTGGCCTGCATCGGTGGAGCAGAGGCCGCCGCCAGCGTTGAGGCCGCTTGCTGTTACGACATCCGCGCCTCGCTACGGCTTGTTGGACACGCAGGAGTTCACCTTTTTCACACCCGGACGCGAATCGCGCGTCCGCTCCGGCCTCCCCGCGGCGCGAGGGTGATGGAAAGCCAATCTAATCCCGTCGCAGCGAGATCAGACGCCGGCAGACGGCGCTTGACGTTATTCTCGGAAGACCAACTGCCATTCGTTGTCAGATCACCGGGCGGTGATCACTCTCAGCCAGATGACAGGCGGCGACGCCGCCATGAGGAACGGGACGCAGTTGGGGCTCGTCCAACCGGCAGATATCGATCGCCACGGGACAGCGTGTGTTGAACCGGCAGCCTGGCGGTGGGTTGCTCGGGCTCGGCGGATCGCCGGCGAGGATGATGCGGCGACGGTCGGCTTCGATGCGCGGGTCGGGCGAAGGAACCGCGGATAGCAACGCCTGGCTGTAGGGGTGGGCCGGCTCGCGAAACAGCGGCTGTGTCACACCGGCTTCGGCGATGCGGCCGAGATACATCACCGTTACGTCCGAACAGACCTCGCGCACGATCGCCAGGTCATGTGCGACAATGACGATGGTAAGGCCAAGTTGTTTTTGCAGAGATGTGAACAGATTGACGATCTGCGCCCGGATCGAGACATCGAGGGCACTCAGCGGCTCGTCGCACACCAGGATCGAAGGTTTGAGGGCAAGCGCGCGGGCTATCGAAACGCGCTGGCGTTGGCCGCCCGAAAGGGAGCGTGGAAGACGGTCGAGCACCGTTTGCGGCAGCGCAACCAGATCGAGAAGCTCGGTGATGCGTCGGCTTCGTTCCGCCGAAGAGCCGAGGCGGTGGATTTGCAGCGGCTCTTCCAGTGTCTGGTAAACAGTCTGCCGTCGACTCATCGATCCCAGCGGATCCTGGAAGACGAACTGGACCTCACGGCTGAACGATTTCCTGTCTGATTTCAACCATTCGGCGCGATTTCTGCCGGCGATCAGGACCGTGCCTTCGCTCTCCTTCTGCAGGCCGACGATGGTGCGCGCCAAGGTGGTCTTTCCGCAGCCGGACTCGCCGACGATACCGTGGAAGGCTCCACGCGGGATGCTCAAATCGATGCCGTCGACCGCCCGGACCGCGCCTGTCCCATCGCGGTTCTGGAAATGAACCTTCAACCCCCTGACCTCGATTGCAGCGGCATCAGACATGAAGGGCAATCCCCTCTCGCCTGATCACGACCGGGCAGGCCACGCGATGCGGATTTGCCGAGACCGATATCGTCTGAAGCGGCGGCCTGTGTTTTCGGCAACCTGGTTCGACCAGTTCGCAGCGGTCGGCGAAACGGCAACCCGGTTCCAGCCTGATCTGGCTTGGCGGCAGGCCCGGTATCTCGCGGGTCGTCGCCCTTTCGTCGGACCGAAAGTCCGGCACCGATGCGAGCAGCCCGCGCGTATAGGGGTGAACGGGCCGCGTCAGGACGTCCATGGCGGTCCCCTCTTCCGCTACCTGCCCGGCATAGAGCACGATGACCCGGTCGGCGACGGAGGCGACCACGCCGATGTCGTGGGTGACCAGCACCACAGCAATGCCTTCCTCGCGCTGGATCTGGCGGATGAGCTCCAGGATCTGTGCCTGGACGGTGGCGTCCAGGGCTGTGGTGGGCTCGTCGGCGATCAGCACGCGCGGTCGGGCCGCGAGCGCCAGCGCGATCATCGCGCGCTGCAGCATGCCACCCGACATTTCGTGCGGATAGCGATGGTAGCGGTCCTCGGGGTCGGGAATGCCTAAGCGCGCCAACAGCGACACCGCTTGCCTGCGGGCAGGCTCGTGCGACAGGCCGGCGAAGCGGCGCGCTTGGCGGGCCAGTTGCGGGCCGATCTTCAGCATCGGATTGAGCGCGCTCATCGGATCCTGAAAGATCACCCCAAAGTAGCGGCCGCGAAGCTCGGACAGTTGCCTGGAGCCCATGCCGATCAGGTCGCTCCCGTCGGCCTGAGCCGTCCCGCGCATCGCTACAGTCACGCCTTCGGGCAGCAGGCCGAGAGGGCCGAGCGTCATGACCGTTTTTCCCGAGCCGCTTTCCCCGACGACCGCCACCGTTTCGCCGGGCCGAACGCTGAATGAGACGCCATCGACCGCCCGGACGGATACGGAAGTTGCATAGAGATCGATGATCAAATTCTCGATCGCGTAAATTGGCTTGTCGTCGTTCATGTCGAACCCGTCCTTTCGACGGCATCGCGCTCGGCCTCTTCGCGAGCCCGCGCCAGCTTGCGCTTGCGCAGCATTCGCCCGCGAACCGGCCGCGGCACTTTTTGCAGCGCATAGGTTTCGCCGAGCAGGTTGAAACTGACCACGACCAGCGTCAGGGCGAGACCGGGAAGCACGACGAGGCGCGGAAACTCCTCGATGTAGCTCATGCCGTCGACAAGCATCTGGCCCCATTCCGGCGTCGGCGGCGCAACGCCCAAGCCGAGAAAGCTCAGCGTCGCGATGGCAAGCACCAAGGCGCCGGCATCGGCGCTGGCATAGACGACGACAAGCGCCAGCACATGCGGCAGGATGTGCCGTACAAATATCCAGAGGTGGCCGGCGCCCATCACCCGCGCCGCCTCGATATAGGGCTGCTGCAATTCGGCGGTGACGACGGCACGGCTCATGCGGGCATAGTTTGCCCACCATGCCAGCGTGAGCGCAGTGATCATCGACCAGTAGCCGGTGCCCAGGATGCCGATCAGCGCCAGCGCGATGACCAGGCTCGGCAGCGCCAATGCAATGTCGATGAGGCTGATCAGCACAAGCTCGACGCGGCCGCCGACATAACCGGCGAACGAGCCAATGGTCACCCCGATGGCGAGCGCCGCCACCAGCACGATCACCATCGCCACCAGCGAAATGCGCGCCCCGCCGATGATGCGGCTGAAAACGTCGCGGCCGAGGTAATCGGTGCCGAGCCAATGGCTCCAGCCTGGACCCTCGAGCGTTGCGGCATAGTCCTGCGCGCCGGGATCGTAAGGCATGATCGCCGGGGCGAATATACCGATCAGCACGAAGACGATGACGGGAAAGAGCACCAGCCAGGGCCAGTCTTTCATCTCATTGATCGACGGCATGGTCATCGCCTCATGCCCCCCGCGCCCGGCGCAGGCGCGGGTCTGCTACGAGACACACCATGTCGACAAGGAAATTGACCATGACGAAGAAGACGACGAACAGCAGCAACACCGACTGCATGCCGATGAAGTCGCGAAAGCGGATCGCCTCGATGAAGAAGGCGCCGACGCCGCGCAGCGCGAAAACGGTTTCGACGACGATCGATCCGATGATCATCAAGGTGAACTGTGCGCCGAACGTCGTCAGGAACGGTATGGCGATATTGGGCAGCGCCTCGCGCAGCAGGACCTGGGTTCTGGTGTAGCCCTTGGCGAAGCCGGTCGTCGCAAACGGGCGCGACATTGCCTCCTGAAGATTGACCCGGACGACGCGGCTGAGCACGGAGGCCGGAAACAGCGCGATCGTCACCCACGGCAGCAGCCAGGAGGTGAAGCCGCTGGTGCCGAAGGTCGGAACCCAGCCCAGCATCACCGAGAACACGATGACCAGCAGCGCGGCAACGAAAAAATTTGGCGTCGAGGCGCCGATCAGCGAAAAGGCATGGAGAAACCTGTCCATCGTGCCACCGTTGCTGACCGCCCCGGCCAGACCGAGCGTCAGCGAGAGAAAGAATGCCAGAATTCCGCCACCGGCGAGCAGCGCCGCCGTGAGCGGAACACGGGCGGCGAATTCGTCGGAGATCGGTTTCCCGGTTCGTAGCGATATGCCGAAATCGCCGCCTAGCGCACCCGCCAGCCAGCGTCCGTAGCGTATCGGCAGCGGGTCGTTGAGGCCAAGCTCCTCGCCGATTCTTTTGATCATTTCCGCGTCGGCGCCGGGTCCTGCGGCACGCTCGGCGATAAGCGCCGCGACATTGCCCGGAGCGGCTGCAACCAGGGCAAATGTCAGCGCGGATGCCGCCATGATCAACAGGCAGGCAAGCAGCATCCGTCGCAGAACAATGCGTCTCATCGACAGGCCTCGCTTGGGTTCGATTTCAGGCCTTTAGCGTGATCGCCTTGAACGGCAGATCGTAGTCGGTCGCCGGAAGCGAGAAATTCTCCACCCTCGGGTTGTGCGCCCACAGCCGCTGGCTCACGACAAGCGGGCAGATGGCGGTGTTGTCGTACAGCCAGTCGTAGAGCGCCTGCATCTTCAGTGCGCGTTCCTCGCCGCTCGCTTCGAGCGCGGCCTTGACCACGCCGTCAAGCGCATCCGAGACGTAGATCTTGCCGTCCGGTCCGCTGTCGGCGGTGGAGACGAAGGCGTTGCCGAGCGTCCCGTGCGGATCGTAGGGCGCGCCATAGGTGGTGAAGAAGGCGAGGTCGTAGTCGAAAGCCGGGCGGCGTTCATGCATCGTCGCGTTGTCCACAGAGGCGACCTGCACCTGGAAGCCGACCTCGGACAACTGGCCCTGGATCATCTCAGCGATGCGCCGCGACCCCGGCAGCGATTCCTCCGAGACCAGGAAACCGATCGCGAGCGGCGCGCCGTCCTTTGTCCAGGAGCCGCCACCGTCAGCCCAGCCGCCGTCGGCGAGTATCTTCTTGGCCGCCGCGACATCGCGCGCAGGCACGCCATGCCGCTTTCCGGACGAAGGCACGTTTGCCGGGAATAGATCCGCTGCAGGATCGGCAAAACCCTCGAACAGAACCTTGGCGATCGCCGCGCGGTCGACCGACGCGTAGATGGCATCGCGGACGGCTTTGTCCGCGATGATCTTGGAGTTCGGCGAATAGCCGAGCAGCATCGTTGCCGTACCCGCTTCGGCCACCACCTTCATGCCGTCGCTTTCGAGCGCGCGGGCGCGGCGCGGCGATAGCGTCGCCACCCAGTCGCCACCGATCACGTCGAGGTCACCCGAGCGCAGGCCGTTGGCGCGGGCGAGCTCATCCGGAACCACCTTCAGTTCCATGCGGCTGAAAAGCGGCTTCTCGCCCCAATATTTGTCGTTGCGAACAAGATTGGTGCCGGACGAGTCGTAGGTCTCGACGATCCACGGCCCGGTCCCGATCGGTGCCGTCTGTTTGCCGTTCGCGTCGACCGCCTTGGGAGAGAGGAAACGCACCGGCCGGACAATGGTGAGCTCAAGAAGGGCTGCCGGCACCGGCCGCTTCAGCTTAATGGTCAGCTTGTTCGGGCCATCGGTGACAATACTGTCGAAGGCATCGGCGACACCGATCCACGAAAAGTCTGGCACACCCATCCAGCGCTTGAGGTTCCACTCGGCGGCAGCGGAATCAAAGGGCGTGCCGTCGCTGAAGCTGACGCCTTCACGCAGGTCGAAGGCGATCGAAAGCTGATCGTCCGCGACGGTCCATTTGGTGGCCAGCCCCGGCTCCAACGAACCGTTCTGCCCGTAGTGGATCAGCGCGTCGAACACGATGGTATAGGTGCTTAGCGTCGAAACGTTCTGCAGCAGGTCGAGATCGCCGGTCTCGGCGGCAATGGCGATTTTCAGCGTTTCATGTGTTTCGGAAAAGGCCGCATGCGGAAGCGCGGCGACAAAGGCCAGGCCGGCCGTGCCGGCAAGGAAATTACGACGGTCGAGAGTGATCATTTCAGTTCCCCATTTTTTGTTTGATTTGACAACTATTTTACATGCTGGCTTTCTATTTGTATAGACATAATTGGCGCCAATCCAGCCAGCTGTGACCCGCTACATCCAGCTGAGAGTGGCGGCAGCGATCACCAGATAACGACCAGCCTTGGCGATCGTGACGATAGCCAGGAAGCTCCAGAACGATTCCCGCAGAACGCCGGCTACCAGGGTCAGAGGATCTCCGATGATCGGAAGCCAGCTCAAGAGCAGGCTCCATTTCCCGTAGCGCCCTTTTTGCGCGCCGATCCAGGGTCCCCATTCCATGCCGATTGACACTTGTGTTCCCCATTGTGTTTGTTTGGCGCACGTTATTGTCTAGTCATTATCTGCTTCTGCTTTTGGTCACGCATCGGCGCCGGAGAAGGCGGGCTCAACCGTTTGCAAGGCAGCCGCGGGTGATCCAAGGCGAACGTCGCTGTGGTCCGCGGATCGGACGGTTCGTCTGGCTCTCAGGAGGGGTGGGCAACACCGTACTGTGACGAAAGGTATCGGCGGATATCGTCCGGTGAGTTGATGAACCTCGTCTGGCAATGCGACTGAAGCTCTATGCTCCGATCCAAAGGAATACGGTCGTCGCCAAGGATCAGGACGGGCGCAGACTGATTTTCCTCTCCTATCAACTCAATGATCGCAGGGCGGGGGCGCGGGGCATCGATATAGTGCACGTCGATCTTGTTTCGCAGCGCCGGAAAGAAGCTCAGAAGCCCTTCAACGGAGACAGCGCCGCCGCAGTAGAATGGGCCGTCCTTCCCGTTGAAGAAGCCAGGCGCAAGCATGAAAAGTTGATCTTTCATTTCTAGTCTCCAACATAGATTAGTAGTTGTTTCTACTTGGCAAATTTGCGACGCAAGCGTCTCCATCCGATCAAAACGCCTGTCACGCTGAAAGCGAACCCGCCGGCGAGGAGCGTCAGCATTAGCGGCTTCCAGATCGCGTTGTTGGAGAGGAACGGAAAATCCAGAGTGTGCAGACCGAAGTATAGCCATCGGTAAGTGCGTCGGCTGCCGTCCATGACCTCAATCACGCGGCTGGTTACGGGATTGACGTAGACGGCTGTGTTCGCCTCGTCCTTTACAATGATGCGCAGTCCTTCTCCGCCAATGCCGTCGCTCGATCGCAGGTTCGCGTAGACGTCGTCGGCTGGGATTGGGGTCGGTCGTTCCACAGTTTTCCCAGGGTACGCAAAGGAAGCAGCCTGCCAGATGGCATCATTAGGAAAGGCGTTAGAATGGGCATTCACCTTACCATCCCGAAATTCCGCGATCTTGGGGTCGGCCTCGGGGCCACGGGCAAGCAGGTACGGCCTGCCCGCTACGGCAGACACTTCCACCTCGGTGGCAGGAAGAATGGCTTGGATTGCGCCAGGCGATACCGACTTGGCCGCTTCGGCCACCGTCAACCCGACATACGCTTCAGCCTGCGCGTCGGTCATTTCGCCGGTCGAGAAGAGCCTTCCGTGGTCCATCGAGAGCCAGCCGCTCAGTATCCACGTGAAGATAAAGGTGGCCATGACCAGCCCCCCGACGTGGTGCCACTTCATCCATCCTCTGTAGGGAGAAATTGCTCCTTGGTTGAATTTGGCGCTTTTGTACGAGCGAACGATGCCCAGCCAGATGCCAGCGATTGTCAGGCTGATGCCAACGAGTGACATCCACCAAACGGTACGGTCCCATGCAACCCAGCTTTGGCGTAGGACGGTTGGGTAGATCCAGTGGAGCACGGCTCCTACATAGTTCCAGGATCGCTCGAAGTTCGTCGTCCGCTGCATCACCTCGCCAGAGCGTTGGGATACGTAGAGGTCTGTTCCAGCCTCATCGGCCAGCGAGACTTTGTAGAATGGTCGATACCTATCGAACCGATGGTGCACCATCCACTGATCATAGGTTAGCGGTTCTGAGACCGCCTTGACCGTTTGTCCGGAAAAAGACTGTCCAATCAACGTGGCGGCTTCGCCGGAAATGCCTGCCACGACCTCACCAGTTTTTGCCGAAACGATCACTTGCGGACCTTTCGGTGGGTGGATGACGTACATGGCCTGACCATTCACTTCCAATATGCGGAGGCGGGCAGGTGAACTGATGCCCGATGCAGTGATTGCAGCTGAAGGAGACAACTCAACTTGGCTGCCGTCGATCGTGGTCCCTTTGTTGATACGGGCGCCATCTCCAAGGAATGGATAGGGGACGTACATCATAACGACGCCGGAGAAAAACCACATCGCGAAGAGCAGACAGAAAGCAATTCCAAGCCACCGGTGAAATATGACAATTGCTTTAAGGATATTTATCCGCGATTTTCGGTTGCTTTCAGCGCCTTCCTGGTAAGTTACCATCTCTATGTTACCCTTTTTATCTTGGTTTTAGTTGTGTAAGATTTTGCTTAACGATCGGTTTCGTTTCTTTTTTCGTGAATGAGGTTGTGAAGCGCTAGAGATTGGGCGCGAGATTTAAAGATCCAGCACCAGCACCGAAGTCTTTGACCGCGAGCAGCAAGGGAGAAACCGATCGTTTCTTGTCCGTTCTTTCTTCGTCAAGTATGCATCTCGATGGTCCGGCTCCCCATCCAGTACGGTTGTCAGGCAGGTTCCACACGTGCCCTCCAGGCATGAGGATGGAACACAGACTCCTGCGGCCGTTAGTGCGTCGATCACTCTCTGTCCGGGAGCTACGCGAACGGTCCGATTTGAGCGGGCGAGTTTGAGGTCAAACGCTTCTTTCGGCCCTGAAGAATTTGCCGCGACTGCAAAAGACTCTCGATGCAGGTTTGCCTCACTCCAGCCTGCCGCGTCGGCGGCAGACAGACATGCTTCGATAAATCCGCCCGGACCGCATACGTAGAGGTGTTTTCGTGGGTCTGGATCCCGAAGAACCTTTGACAGATCCAACTGGCCAACTGAGGGCTCGGAATCACAATAGACGTTCGCGCGCGCAGAAAGCTCAGAACCGGAGAGACGGTCGACGAAGGCTGCGCGTGAACGCGCGCGGATGCAATAGTGCATTTCAAACGAAATGCTGCGGCGCGCCATAAAATGGAACATTGAGAGAATTGGCGTCACGCCAATGCCTCCCGCGAAAAGTATTGAATGCCGTGCGCTGCAATCTAGAGAAAAATTATTCTTAGGCTCGCTTACCTCAAGTTCATCGCCCTCTGAAAGAGCGTGCATTGCCTTTGCTCCTCCCCTTGAGGACGGCTCCTTGAGCACACCAAGCACATACCGATCTCTTTCGATGGGGTCGTTGCACAATGAATACTGCCGAACCAGCGCGCCAAGATGCACATCGATATGCGCGCCAGGAGCAAAGGGCGGCAACGGTTGATTGCCCGGAAGTGTCAGGTGGAACTCGCAGATGTCTGCTGCGATCTCCAGTTTTCGAGTGACCGTTACTTTCACCGACTCCACTCCGATGGCGAGGCCGGGACGGGCCCGGTACTTCAAAGCCTTGATGGCAGCAAGGTAAATGTGTCAGTGTCCCGCGCCAGTGGCATGAATGCCTATTTGCGTCCGGATCATGACAAAAATGAAATCAGGATCCACGGAGGGTGCAGGGCTAGTTGCAGTCGTCGTTTATGATGGCCTGAGCCTTTTTGAATATGGCTGCGCGGTGGAGGTTTTTGGCCTTCCGCGGCCAGAGATGGGCGACAGCTGGTACCGTTTTGCCATCTGTGCGGGAGAACCCGGTCGTATTCGAGGTCCTGCAGGCATCCACGTTTCCGCCGACGGCGGAGTGGAGCTACTCGCAAATGCCCGAACGATTATCGTTCCTGGCTGGCGTGGGATTGATGATCCCGTGCCCTCAGAATTGTGCGCTGCGTTGAAAAATGCGAACGAGCGAGGCGCACGGATACTATCAATCTGCACAGGCGCTTTTGTCTTGGCGGCCGCCGGATTGCTCGACGGAAAGCGTGCCACAACACATTGGCGGCATGCTGAAACTTTAGCTGCCAGATATCCGCAGATTAAGGTGGAGGCAGATGTACTCTACATCGATGCAGGCAATGTGCTGACGTCAGCTGGTAGCGCCGCTGGGATCGACCTATGCCTTCATCTGATCCGGCGTGATTTGGGACCCCGTGCGGCAAACCATGTAGCGCGTCGGCTGGTGATGCCTCCTCATCGAGAAGGCGGCCAAGCTCAATATATTGAAGAACCTATCTCGAAGCGACCAAGCTCGACCTTGGCGCCACTGATCGACGCAATCAGAGGCGCATTGGATGCAGAATGGTCCATAGAAAACATGGCTGCGCAAGTGGCGATGGGTAGCCGCACTTTTCAACGCCACTTTGTTGGCGCGATGGGAGCGCCAGCGGGAGAATGGCTACTGCTGGAACGGATACGGCGGGCCAAGCAACTACTGGAAGAAACCGACTTATCGGTAGACGAAGTCGCATTCATGGTGGGTTTCGGCGCAGCGGCCACTCTACGCAATCATTTTAAAGCAAAGCTTGGCACCAGCCCGGCCGACTACAGGCGGCGATTTCAAGCTGTACGCACAGAGTGAGAGTTAGTCGCGTTGGAGCCGCGTGGAATGGAGTTTTGGAAGAAAGCTAGGCAATGGGTGTGATGCCCATAATTACCTCGCAGATTCGCTTACATGTCTCGATGCACATTCAGCGGCGTTCGGCACGTTTCGTCCTGGAAACGCGGCCAGGCGTCGTGGATGCGACCACAAGGGCTATTCAAATTCTGGCGGGACTTGTCCTGGTCATCGTCGCCTGGAACGCGATCATAGCGAATTGAGCCGGAAAGACCAGCAGCAGCCATGATCGGCGTGATTGAATCGCGCATGGGGATTGACGACCGACTCCAGAACGTTGCCTGCGGTTGCAGTCAGGATCAGCAGGAGCGGAGCATAGGTGGTCGTCAGCAACAGTCCCGCCACAGCCGCTTCCGACTGCATCGGCAGCATGATCGCCGCGGCGAAGGCGGTCAGAAACAGACCGCCAAAAATGGCGAAGTCGCCGAGCATTGGGAGGGCCTAACCTGCTTTTGGCCATTTTGGATGCCGATCGTCGACGACGTAGCCATGCGAATGTTCGAAGCCCGTTTCCGACCACACGGCGTCTGCAACGTGGCGGTCGCCATCGGCCAGACCGGTATGCGTGTGCGCAAGCACGTCGGGGTCATGCTTCGGCCACAACAGCATCGACGCTGCAAGGGCGCCGACGCCAATGATGCCAAGCAGGACGAAGGTGAAGGGCAGACCCATCGCCGCCCCGACCCGTCCGGCGATCGGATAGGTGATCAGCCAGCAGGCGTGCGAAAGCGCGAATTGCGCTGCGAACAGGGCCGGCCGGTCGACAGGATTGGCAGAACGGCGGATCAGCCTGCCCGACGGCGTCTGCGCCAGCGAATAGCCGAGCCCAAGCACGAACCACAGCGACAGCAGCAGCTGGTAGCTGCTCACCAAGGAACCGGCCAGCATTCCGGCGACCAGAATCGCGGCGCCGCAGAGCATGGCAAGCCGGTCCGGCACATTTTCGAGCAGCCTCGGCAGCGCGAGTGCGGCGACCATCGATCCGCCGCCGAATGCGGCGAGCGCCAGTGCCGTCTGACGCGCCGAAAGGCCGAATTCCGCCTGGACGAGAACGACAGTGTTGACGATCACCATGGCGCTTGCGGCAGCAACCGCAAGGTTGAGCGCCAGCAGCCCGCGCAAACGCGGGGTTGCCAGATAGATGCGGATGCCCCGGGTCGTACGCTCGTAGATGCCGCGAGGTTCTGACGGCTGCGGGCTTGGCAGGATCACGGAAACGACCAGCGCCGCCGAGGCGAGGAAGCCGACGACAGTGCCGGCGAACAGGCTGTGGAAGCTGATGACCGACAGCAACGCTGCGGCCAGCATTGGACTAACGACGCTTTCCAGATCGTAGGCCAGCCGCGAAAGCGACAGCGCCCGCGTATAGTCCTTTTCTTCCGGCAGCACGTCCGGAATCGTCGCCTGGAACGTCGGGGTAAATCCGGCAGATGCCGACTGAAGGACAAAAATCAGAGCGTAAATCTGCCATATCTCGGTAACGAAAGGCAGAAGCAGCGCAACCGCAGCCCGGACGAGGTCAAGCGAGACGAGCATCGTACGTCGTGGCAGGCGTTCGGCGAAGGCGGCGGCTATCGGCGAGACGCCGACATAGGCGATCATCTTGATGGCCAGCGCCGTTCCAAGCACAGCGCCGGCATTTGGCCCGGCCAGGTCGAAGGCCAGCAGGCCAAGCGCAACCGTGGCAAGGCCTGTGCCGACAAGAGCAATGACCTGCGCGAGGAACAGATGTCGGTAGGTACGGTTAGCGAGGACTTGAAGCATATATGTTTGTCTTCTTGCAGCGCGCTGAAGCAGGTTGCTATCTCAGTGATGGTGGCCTTCAGGCTCGACCATCTTGAACGGCAGTTCCTGCTGCCGATCCTTCGAGCTCAGGACCAGCCTCGCATCGAACTCGTGAGGTTCGGCGGGAGCGACGGTACTCTCAAGACGATGATGGTTGCCGGCGACAGGCTGCAGAGGCAGCGTCTCCGGGCCGCCGGGCCGGTCGATAATCACCGTGGCTGTCAGATCATCGGCGTGCCGATCGACGGTAAGCCGCATCCGTTCCCCGCCGGGCGTGTCGACGATCTCCAACGCTCCCGTAGCCAGATCGCACGCAACCTTGAAAGGCTCCGGAGCGTGGTGATGCTTGTGTGCTGGCGCCGCCGGTGTGCTCCCCCCATCGGCAGGTTCGAACGTGATGTTGACGGTGCGGAGTGCCGGCAGATGCGCGTACAGTACCTGCCTGAGCGTGCTGGCAATGCCGTTGGCGTCAGCGACGGTCATCTCGTCGTTGACCGTAGCCCCGACATCCGCGTGGAGCTGATGGCCGATCCACCGCGCTCTGACATTGGCGATCGTCACGCCAGGAACATGCTCGGCGGCATGACGGACTTCCTCGATCACCCCCGGCTCCACGCCATCCAGCATCCTGGTCAGCACCGAGCGGGCCGACTGCCAGACGATGCCGAAAATCGCGATCGTGATGAGCAGCCCGACGATCGGATCGGCCAGCGGAAAACCCAGCCAGACGCCGATGGCACCGAGGACCACGGCAAGGCTCGTGAAGCCATCGGTGCGGGCATGATAGCCGTCGGCGATCAACGCTGCACTATTTATCTCCCGGCCGACACGGATGCGGAACACTGCGACGGCTTCGTTTCCTATAAAACCGATAATGCCCGCGGCCGCAACCCAGCCGAGAAATGCAATGGGTTGCGGATTGATCAACCTGTCGATCGCCTCGTAGCCGGCGACGATGGCGCTGAAGAGGATGATGAGAACGATCACTATGCCAGCAAGATCCTCGACGCGACCCAGGCCATAGGTGAACGTCTTGCTCGGTTTGCGGCGGGCCAGCACGAAGGCGATCCACAGCGGAATGGCGGTGACCGCGTCGCCGACATTGTGGATCGTATCGGCCAGCAGCGCCACGCTTCCGGAAAGGAACACGATCACGAGCTGGAGCGCTGCGGTTATTGCCAGAACGACGAAAGACCATTTGATCGCCCAGATGCCTCGCGTCGTCGTCGCGATCGTCGGGTCGATGACGCCGTGGGTGTGGCCATGGCCACCACCATCGCCATGATCGTGCCCATGGCCGCCGAAGCCCTGCGTCATCGGGCCGAAGCCGAACCAGACTCGTATCTTGTCCATCGTGATATTTCTCACAGGTATTTGGTGATGTCCTTGAACTCGTCGATCGAGCGGCGTTGCTCCCGCGCCAGCGGCCCGACAATCTCTTCAAGGCAATGGTTGAGATGGTCCTGGATCAAGGTTTTCTTGGCCTGGCAGATGGCTTTCTCGACCGCGTGGAGTTGCTGGGCGATGTCGAGGCAGGGCCTGCCTGCCTCGATCATTTCGATGACGCCCTTGAGGTGCCCGTCGGCCCGCTTGAGGCGCTTGATGATGTCTGGGTGAGTTGCGTGGACGTGAGGTTGATCGTTCATGTCTTGATACTATCCTCCTGGAGGGGATATACAAGCCTCGAACCGGTACCGATTCCATCGAACACACTTCGTTAAGATTATAGAGAATAATCGCTGCTTATGCAGAATCGGGCTCACAGCAAGGGGTTTTGTCTCGTCGTCGCGTTCGCTATGATGCTTGGCACGCTGCTGCGCCCTTTCGGATATTCGGCCTCGCACGATCCGGTCGCCCGTGCCGCCGTCGCAATCGAGCGCCAGGTCGCACAGACTGGGCCAACCGAAGATCATGGCTATGCCCATGATCACGAGGGCGCTGCCGATGAGAGAGGATCCGGCTCTCTTCACGGGCACAATGCAGCCGACCATTCGCACGACACGGCGAGCGCGCTTGTGCCCTTGGTACCGATCGTTCCGCCGGTCGGTAAGGACTGGCTGATTTACCCGCCGTGCTTCGCCGATCTGGAGGCGACATTTCGGCTTGACCGCCCGCCGAGACCGTTCCTCGCCGCCTGATCGCGGCCGCACGCGCGGCCACCCTCAAACGACGAAGACTGGAATTCCCATGCAAGAACCCTTCTACCAGGGTCCGCCACGCTCGCCCGATGCGTGCTGGCGGCCCGCTCTTCTCCTGCTGGTCGCTCTCCTGACTCTGCCGCTCCTGGCAGGAGCAGCCTTCGCCCATGGCGTCGCCGAGGGCGACAAGGGCTACATTCAAGAGATCACAGGCATCAATCTGCTGCCTTTCATCTATCTCGGCGCCAAGCACATGGTGACGGGATATGACCACATCCTGTTCCTGTTCGGCGTGATCTTCTTCCTCTACCGGATGAAGCACATCGGCATCTATGTCAGCCTGTTCGCGCTCGGCCATTCCACAACCATGCTGCTCGGCGTCTATTTCAACGTCGGGATTAACAGCTACATCATCGACGCGATTATCGGCGTTTCGGTCGTCTACAAAGCGCTCGACAATATGGGCGCCTTCCAAAGGTGGCTCGGCTTCCAGCCTAACACCCAGGGCGCGACTCTCGTCTTCGGCTTCTTTCACGGCTTTGGCCTGTCGACCAAGATCATCGAATACAACATCTCGCCGGACGGTCTGGTGCCCAACCTCCTCGCCTTCAATGTCGGCGTCGAGATTGGCCAGTTGCTGGCTCTTGGCGCGATCCTGATTGTCATGGGTTACTGGCGCCGGAGGCGAAGCTTCTGGCGTTACGCCTACACCGCAAACGTCGTCATGATGGCTGCCGGTTTTCTGCTGATCGGGTATCAGCTCACCGGCTTGTTCGTCGCAGCTTAAGGAACGAAATCATGTACAACACCGATCTGCCAAGCCGTGCCGACTTGCCGACGTCGGCACAACTCAAACGCTCCACCCTGATTGCTGCCCTGACCGCACTGACCCTCCTGGTCACAGTCGTCATGCCATCGGAATATGCCATCGACCCGACCGGCGCCGGGCGGCTTCTCGGCCTTACCGAGATGGGCGAAATCAAAACGCAATTGGCGGCCGAGGCGGCTGCAGACGAGACAACGGGTGCAACAGCGCCATGGCCCCCGCAAAATACCGTATCCGCCGACCTTTTGGCTCGTATGGAACGGATCGAAAATCTCCTCGTCACGATGACAGTGGGGCAACCAGCTCTGCCGTCGCAAGCGGCGGAGCCCGTTGCCCAGAACGATGTGACGGCCGGGGAAATCATTCCTGCGCAGCCAGTTCAGGCCGTGCCGGAGACCGCGCCGCAGGTCGCCGAAACCCCTGCGGTAGCGCCGGCCCAGAGCACCGGGCGGCGAGATGAAATGTCCTTCACGCTGACACCCGGCCAGGGCATCGAAGTCAAGCTTGTGATGCGGCAGGGCGCCAAGGCGAACTTTGCCTGGACCGTCGACGGGGGCGTCGTCAATTTCGACACGCATGGCGACGGTGGCGGCCAGAATGTCAGCTACGAAAAGGGCCGCAGCGTTCCTTCCGGCGAAGGTATTCTTGAAGCCGCTTTTGACGGAAACCATGGCTGGTTCTGGCGCAATCGCGGCGACAGCGACGTGACACTGACGATCCAGACCGAAGGCGACTACATTGACATCAAGCGAATGATCTAGCGGGCTACGAGTTGGTCCGGCGCCGCTAGCGACGCCGGACGTCCCTCATCCGTTTGCTCCATCGTGGAGCGAATGGCATTTCAGGCCAATGCGATCTGCCAAACGGCAACGCCGGCAAGCACCAGCCCTGCAACGCCCTCGATGGTTCGGGAAATGATATCGAACAGGCGTGGCCGGCTGTCGAAAAAATGCACCAGACGTTCGCGAAACAGGATCGACAGCACCGCGACGCAAGACAGTGTCAGTGCTACCCCGACCATCATGGTAATGGCAAAGAGGATGCCGGCGACTGGAACGCCTCTGGATATCGCAAAGGTCATCGCGAAAAGTGTGAGCGGACATGGGATCAGGCCGGCCATGACACCCACGGCCTCGCCTTCATGCTTGTGGTGACGGCCATGGCTTAGGGCGCGCCAAAGCATCCAGACACCGATCAGCCCGAGCAGGCCACGGCTGACATCTTCCAGCAGCGGAGCACGGCCCACGCTGCCCAACGCAATGGATACCAGGGGCAACGAGAGAGCCGCGATAAGGACAGCGATGGTCACATGCGTGAAGGAGAGTGTCAGTGACACCAGAAGGCCACGCCGGACGCTGGAATCCGATCCTGCCAGATAGGTCGCCAGCACCGCCTTGCTATGGCCCGGCGTCAGGGCGTGTGCCGCGCCGAATAGGACGCCCATCGGCAGGAAGGCCGTGAATGCCAGCCAGCCGCCCCCGGCCGAAAGCAGTTTGATCTGCTCGGCCAGAGCCAGGTAAATCGGGCGCTGGAATTCAACAAGGACTTGGAACATTGCGTTCGAACCGACTCCGCTTCAGCCGCACGTCAATTCGAGGCGTGTCGCGAAAATCTTGCCGAGATCGGTCCCGGTCGGATCACTGAAGAACGCGTCTGTCAGCTTTGTCTGGTTCTGTGCGATCGCGGTCTCCGGGTCGGGACGCACGACCGAGCGAGCGCATCCCTGCGGCAGGCCGGCGACTGCGATCTTGTCGTCGTCGGTAAAATCAATCGCCGTGTAGAAGGTCGGGTCGTAGACGCCGATGCCGACTTTTCCTGAAAGGGCCAATGTGTCTTTCGGCTGCGTCTCGAACAGGACGACGAGCTGATCGTTTTCATAGTTGATGACAAGCCTTGGCGGCGGCGCCATTTCCACGTCCTTCCCGTTCAAGGTCACAAGCTGGAAATAGTTGTACTCGGCCAGAGACGCATGGATGGTGAGAGCCACCTCATCGAGCTCCTTGGCGTCAAGGGCGAGATCGGAATTCTTGTCGAATTCCATCAGTACCGTGCTGGAAAAGAGATCGTCGAAACGCCAGAGATGTCGAAGCGATTTGATGGTCCGGTCAGGACCGACAGTCAGATCCAGCCTCGCCTCGGCGAAAACATGCGGATGGGCGCCTGCCGGTGCCATTGACGCGAGCAGCAGAGCCGCGCCCAATACTATGCCTGCCAGTCGCATTTTTCGTTCACACTTCGCTCGTCGTTCCGGGTCAGGCAGGAGACCTGCCACTGCAAGCAGGCCGAAATTGGACGGCAACGTATGAGGACCAAATGATGGCAGCGGGCAAAAAGCCATCAGGACTGCGGTCGTTAGATTCGATCGATCAGGGGTGTGTCGCTTCATACAAGGAAGCAACCGCAAAGTCGCCCTTTATCCAGTGATCGACGAGGATTACCGCGGCGCCGGCGAGGATCGCCAGCACTATCATCCAGATGACCTTTTGCCGATCGCTCAATTTCTTGCTCCGGCTCGATGCCGAGGAACGGTTTCCTGAGGCGAGTTCGTTTCAAGCGTATCACTTCTCTCGGCCGCCTGTTCACGCTGATTAGTCATCGGCTATGGAGCTTGCAATGATCATGTTCGATGTGATCCGGGACCTCGGCCGCGTCAAATGGACGAGCTGCTTGCGATTACCAGCAATCAATATGAAAAGTTTGGAAACTTGCGTTGGATTTCTCTCCTCGCCGATCTTCACGGCGTCGGTTCGTGCGAAGAAACGCGCTTCAAATGCCGCGCTGTCGATGTCGAACAGCGTGATCGAGCATATCTGCACGGCCTTGCCGTTCAACGTGGCTTTTGCCACCGCAATCATGGTTTTGGCCGGCATGTCGTTGCCGGACGCTACCCATCCCTGGATAGCGTTTACACTACCCACCGATGCGAAATCATCGCCAGGGCGCGGAGTCCATCCAAGCTTCCCGGCTGCAGCGACGGTTCGTTCGAAGTCAGGTCCATGGGCAAGACAAGTCCCGTGAAAAGCCTCCAACGCCAGATCGACATTGTCGGCGTGCACTGGCGATGTCATATGCACACTTGTGAGTAGCAGGGCCAAGAGGGTTTTCGGCATGTCGATCACACCTCGGGCTACGGAGCGAGGTAGCTGATTGATCCGAAATGGAGCCTCAAGCAAGCTCGTCAAGTGGACGGGCGGGCGATCGAGGAGATGTGCCATCGCGCGAACTGCTTAATCTCGATGAATTCGTCAGGATGCTACAGCTCGTTCACCGAGCTGCGGCTCTGCTCCCGCTCCCGGATGGCTGCCGACCTGCTCCAGCACCTGGTTGACGAAAATTGCACTCCTTGGGTTGGCATTTTCGCGCACCGACCCTCAACGAAGTCCGCGAGAAAAGCGAGGGAGCGCGAGTATCGGAGCGCAGCATCCAGTCAAGGAGGTGTTGCGGGAAAACTTCTACCTGGTGAAGCTTGCGTGCGAACGGCTGTCCCTCTTATGCTCTGCCAAAACTGGAGGTGGGCTATGCGCGCACCCGCTATTGTAGCTTCGGGGTTTTCGGCATTAGTTGCTGCGAGTCCGGCCACGGCTGACACGGGCGGTCCAATCTCTAGCGCGGAGGTGGTGGGCTCGATGTGCAATGACCCATCTGCTGACTTTTGCGTTGGGTTCCTGGCAGCGGTGTGGTCCCAACTTTACGCCACGCAGACCCGTTGCGAATTGCCAGCGGTCAACAAGCGCGATCTACCGGACATTTACCGCGTCTATTTGTTGAAAAATCCCGACCTCAACCACGTTCCGGCTTCAATCGCGGCCACCAAAGCGTTTGAGGCACATACCGGCTGTCCCCGCTGGAGTCCGCGTTCAGATGGGGAATAGCAGGAGGCCAGAGGCGCTGCCGCCATTCTGAGGTGATCACGACCAGTTGCACCGCAATAAAGAAGAACTATCAGGTTGGCCTGCGCCTAGATTTGACGGGCACTGCTTGTACGCGCTTTGAGCAGTGAGAAACCGACCGATCAAGCGGTTTAGGGAGCTGTGTTGTGTCATCCCTCACCTTATCGAGTCGTCTGTGAAGAAGGTTGATTTCGGGATCGGAGGCGAAGCGGGAAGCATTTCTCACCCGCCATGTCAGAGCTGATATGGCGTCAGGCTGATCGCGGCCGGAGTGGTGGCACTGCAGCGGACGTGAGCAGCACCAGGAAGAAGGCACACAAAAGCCTCAGCCAGTTGAGCAGGAGACTGAAGTTGTAGCCGACGGCGGCAAGCACGGCGTTGTTGGCATCGCCCTCGGAGAAGGCCAGGAAGTTGCGGCCCATCCGGTGGTCGTTCTTGAGATGGCCGATGACGGGTTCGACGGCGTCGCAGCGCCCGTTTGACGGCCTTGGTGAGGCCGCGCTTGTAGCCGGCGACATGGACCTTGAACATCTTGTCCTTTGGCGCGTTGTGGCCGCGATAGCCGGCATCGGCGACGATCTTGCCGAGGCTGACGCCGATCGAAGTCTCGATCGCCGGAAGAATGGTGGCCAGCGTGTGGCCGTCATACGGATTGCCGGGCAGCGCCTTGACATGGGCGACGAACTGGCCGCCACGGCTGCGCTGCAGCGGGGTGGCGACGGAGACCTTGACGCCGAATTCGTAGGGCTTGTAGGCCTTGCCCTTGCCAATGCACTCGACCTCCGGAGCGTGCAGGGAATACACCTTCTTGCCCCGCTCGCGCTGGCGCTGGTCCCTGACGCGCCGGGCAAGCGACAGCGGCAGAGCGAAGGCCTGCATCAGCTCTGGCCGCATGGCGAGCTTGCGGGTGATGTCGCGGATCACCGCGCCCAACATGGTGCGCAGCCGCTTGAGCTGCCGGTTGGCCCGCTTGAACTGCTTGGCATGGGCATAGCGCTGATGCTTGATCAGCGCGATCTTGCCGACCCGCGCATAGGATTGGCGCAAGGCAATGCCATGCCTCTTGGCCAGCTTGACCAGCCGCTCGCGGGCGCGATGCATCAGCTTGGCGTCGGTCGGGAAGGTGATGGCCTTTTCCTGCACGGTGGTGTCGACGATTACCGCGCGGAAGTCCGACGGCTTGGCCGCCCCCAACCTGGTCGCCGCCGCAAGGCTCTCCTGGAGCAGAGCCGTGAGCCGCTCTTCGCCCATGCGCAGGCGCCAGCGCGTCAATGACGTGCGGTCGAAAGGCAAGCGGTGCTGGAAGAACTCCTCGCCGCAGAACAGCTGGTAATAGGGGTTTTCCAGCCAGCGTTCGCACAGGCTTTCGTCGGACAGGTTGTGCATCGACTTGAGGATGGCCAATCCCGCCATCAGCCGGGTCGGCAAAGGCGGCCGGCCAGGATCGTCGTCATAGACCTCGCCCAGCCGTTCTTCGAGGAAACGCCAGTCGATCGTCTTGGCCAGCTTCACCAGCGCATGATCCATATTGAGGATGTGGTCGAGCCGGGATCGCAACAGGTCCGTCTGGCCGCTCTCGCGCCGTTCCTTCGGTCGCATCGCTCGCTTCCCTCGCTGCTTCGTCATCGCCTCGAATCACGCAGAACAAGCGCATCCAATTTGCCGGAAACCGCAGCCCAAAGCCACGAAATTCGGCAATCTGAAAACCGAAATCAGGGGAAATTGTTAAACGGAATCAAAGCATTCCGAGTTCTTCACGGACGACTATCGAGTTGTGGGGCGTTGCGGGCGTATCTTCGGGCGCTTCTTAGGGCGCTTCTTAGGTCCATTGCGCGCATCCGGGCCGCGGGCGGCGGGCATCTGCGAGATGCCCGCGCTGACGTTTCAAATGGCCAGTATCGCCTCTGTCCTTGTATGGCCCACCGGTATTCTGGTTCCTGGCGTGTTCGGTCTCAAATGGTTGCAGGTGTAGATTCAAGCGACACCCGGCGAGCGAGCAGCTTGTCGATCCGCTTTCCGTCCATATCGACGATCTCGAACCGCCAGACTTCATAGTCGAAATGCTCGCCGGCCTCTGGAAGGTGTCCAAGCCGGGACAGCGCGAAGCCGGCGATTGTGTGAAAATCACCTTCCGCCGAGCCTGACCGGAAGCCAAGGCGCGCGAAAGCGTCGTGAGCCGGCATCAGCCCGTCGATCAGCAGTGAGCCATCCTCGCGCTCGATGACATACGGTTCGTCGTCATCCGCATCCGGCAGGTCACCGGCGATCGCTTCGAGCAGATCGGTCTGCGTGACGATCCCTTCCAGGCTGCCGTATTCGTCGATGACGATCGCCAGACGCACCGGCGCCTTCTTGAACCGGTCGAGCACGCGGAAGATCGTCGTTCCTTCGTGAACGACCACCGGTTCGCGGATGACCGCCATCGGATCGAGAGCCTTCCCGTCCAGTGCCTGATCGAGAAGGTCCTTCTTCAAAATCATGCCCAGCGGCTCGTCGATGCCGCCGCGGCCGACCAGGAGCTGTTCATGGTGGCATGCGCGAATGGTGCGCAGGATCTCGTCCGGGCTATCGTCGGTGTCGATCCAGTCGACGTCGCGGCGTGGCGTCATGATATCGGCGATGCGCCGATCGCCAATGCTGAAGACACGCTCGACGACCTCCTGTTGGGTTTGGTGGAGCAGCCCCGCCTCCTGGCTCGCGGCGATGAGCAGCTTGAGCTCCTCCGGCGAGTGCAGGGATTCTTCTCCCGTACCGGGGCGCAGCCCGCAGAGGCGCAGCACCAGATTGCCGAGGCCGTTGAGCGAGATGATCGCCGGCCGCAGCAGAAACAGGAAGAGCCCGAGCGGGCGCACGACCCAGAGCGCCGTGCTCTCGCTGCGCTGCAGGGCAAGGCTTTTCGGCGCGAGTTCGCCAAGCACGATATGCAGCGCGGTGATGATGATGAAGGAGATCGCGACCGCAATCGCATGAGAGCCGGCCGTGGCGAGCGACCCGGGCAGTGCGTTCAGCAGCGGCTCGATCAGATGGGCAAGCGCCGGTTCGCCGATCCATCCGAGCGCAAGCGATGATATTGTGATGCCGAGCTGCGTCGCGGCTAGGTTGGCGTCGAGATTGTCCACCGCCCGCTTCAAGGCATTGGCATTGGTCCTGCCGGCATTGACCAGTTCGACCACCCGGCTGCGTCGGACGGCAACGAGAGAAAATTCCGCCGCGACGAAAAAGCCGTTCGCGGCAACGAGAACAAGTACGGCGAGTATCCCGAACAGATCGTACATACTGCCATCGGAACTAGGCATGGTCTCCTTTTGGGCGGCAATCGCCACTAGTTATTGATGGGAATTCACCTATAGCACGGCACCTTTGCGATGCTACGGACGTGTAGCTTGCTCGCGCGTCGCGGGGCGAGTTATTACTCTGCCTCCCGCCTTTGATACCGATCGGTCATAACCTCTCAACGGAACGATCGGGAGATCGCGCGAACAGAGCGGCTGCTATAGACCGTCCCGTCTTTCCTCTGGCGGACGAACCTTGCGGAACATTGCAAGTAAGAGGATGTCGTAGACAATCTTCAAGGCGCCGGCGATGAGTAGCGGCCAACCGAAGCCGGAAACAGCCAGCAGCGAGCCGGCAAGCATCGGGCTGGCGGCTGCCGCGAGGCTGCGCGGGACGGCGGTAACACTCGCTGCTGCAGCCCGTTCATCAGGCGTCACCACCGCCATGACGTAGGAGGTGCGGGTCGGCACATCCATCTGCGACAAGGCGCTCCGGATCAGCAGGAGCACGATGACCGGACCAAGGGTCGGCATGAAAGGGATGAGCACAAGGCAAAGACTGGACGGCAGATGCGTGAACACCATGGTGTTCACCAGCCCGATCCGTTTGGCGATTTGCACCGCCACCAGATAAGACGCTGCCGAGAGGACACCTGTGAAGAAGAAGATCGCGCCAGTGGCGGCGAGCGATAGGCTAAATTGTTGATAAAGCCAAAGAGCCAACAATGACTGGACCACGAAGCCACCCGCAAAGGCGTCGAGACTGAAAAGGGCAGCGAGCGTCAGGACGATTGCTCGCGACTTGCGCAATGGCTCAGCCGGTGTCGCCCCAGGATCGAGCGGTTCATTCGGCAGCCGCCGATAAAGAAGCAGCGATCCCAACCCCAAGGCTGCATAGAGGAGGAAGGCGAGCTGAAGCGCTTGCCTGATCTCCAGTCCGACAAGCAGTCGAAGCAAGTCGGGGGCTCCGGCCGCCAGAGCGCCGACAGCGCCAACAAGTGAACCGACCACGCTGTAGCGGGCAAAGAGGGCGGTGCGGTCGTGATCGGTGACGTTATGGGCAAGTTCCGCATGCTCCAGCGGCAGAAACACACTTACGTCGCCGGATGATGGGTTCAACGTTCCGACGAATGCGATAAGGAGCAGTGGCCAGAAATCGTTGACCAGCGCAAAGGCGATCCCCGTGGCGATCATCAGGACGGCAGCTGCGATCAGCAGAGAGCGGTGGGAAAAATGGTGCGCGACGAACCCGACAGACAGCGTGAGCGCCGCTGAACCCGCCAGCGTCGCCGTGGTGAGGATACCAATCTCGAAAGGATTGAAGCCGAGCGCGGCCAGATAGGCTGGAAGCAGGAGACTGACGAGTCCATCGCCGAACGCCCGTAATCCTCTCGAAGCCAGTAGATAAGTGGCTGCCGGCCCGGCACCGGAAGGAATGAGCGCAAATCTCTGTTTCGCCACCGGATCGCGCACAGCATTCGTCGACCTTTGAGCCGTCAAGGATGCCTCCTGACCAGAGAATGGTTGCGCCGATCGAGCAGATCAGACTGACCCCGTCACGACACCATAAAGCACGCCGAGGACCGAACAGGCTGCGAGCACCTGGATTATGCCGATCTTGAAACGGAACACCGCGACCAGCGCACCGAGCGTCAGAACCAAGGACGGAATATTGACGGAGTTGAACACGGGAACATCCAGCGTCATGCCCAGCCAGCTGACCTCACCCAGTTCGCGGAACAGCACGTGAAGCGCGAACCACACGGCCAGGTTCAAGACCACACCGACCACTGCTGCTGTGATGGCAGACAGCGCTGCTGGCTCCAGTACATTATAGGGACACAGATATACGGTAGCGATTATCGGCGAAGATTTTTGATACCGAGTTCGGCCCAGATCCACCGGAAATCATAGGTCGCCATGGGATCGTTGGGGTCAGGCTGGCTTGAAGAACGGTTTTCAAGATATTTGAGCCATTCGGCGGCCTTCTCGCGACCCTTGGCGGTTTTGATGGCCTCGCGCGGGGAAATATTACCCAGCATTCCGACGGGCTGATCGAGGGTTTCGCGGTACTGCTTTTCCAAAAACTCATGAACGACTTTTGTGGCGATCTCGGGTGGCAGCTCCGGACCAGCCGTATCCTTGTCACGGACGGGCCTTTCGGCCATCATTTGCTCGACGGTACGGATTTCGGTGAGCGGCCTTCCAACCAGATCGTTCAGCGCCCCCTGCATCAGCGTCGTTCCTTTTGCGGCTCGGGCGGCGGAATTCGTCGACAGATGCAAGGTGCGACCTTTCATTTCAACATTTCCGAGAACCCGTGCGCCGTCCTCCATCGTAATGTCCCATGCGAGGTTCCCAGATCTGCCGGCCTTGAGCCTTCCCTTCGGAGTGTCGCCAAGCCAGTTCCAGAATTTCGCGTTCTCCTGGCGCAGAGCCGGGACTGTCTTCAGCTGGGCGATAATTTCTTTCTGGGTGATCCCGGATGCCAACGGAAAGCGCACATCGTGGAAGACGATTGCGTCACCGTCGCTATTCTCGAAGGTGGTCTGCTCCATCCGCATCGTCCGATCCAGGGTGTCGAACAGCCATGAGAGGGTAAATACCGGCGCGACCTGTTGAAGTTCTTCGTTTGTTGGTATGCGCAATTTTTTGGACCGACCCTTGCCAAAGATCGCCCGCAAACCATCGAACAGCGCGTCGGAAGCTTCCGGCGTGAACGGCAGTAATCCTCCGCCAATGATGTTCTTGCCCGTAACGGGAACGATCCTGGCGGCAACCCTGCCCCATTGCTGCAATGTCTTCGTGGCTGTGCCCTCGCTGACCAGGACAGGATCTCCGCCGCGGATGAGATCGCGAGCCATCAGGGATTTGCCTGACACGATGTCGCTGACTTCGTAGAGGCTCATCACCGACGTCCGGAGCGCCTTCATGTAAGCTTTCGCCTGGGCGCCTTCCTTCCAACCGCGCCGCTTCAGATACTCGTCGACGATATTGCCGCCCTCGACGTCGAAATCCTGAGTGAGGAAATCCTCGAAGGCGCAGCCCCAAAGCGTCATTGCCCAATGATCGCCGAGCATCTCGGCCAGATCATCGAATTCCATGTTGCTGGCGTCGAGAACCGGCCCGAAATGATCGTCGAGAACATCTTCGAAACAATCGCGCCATTCGTCGCGGGAGAGGAACTTCATCAGACCCTTGAGATCATGGCTGTTGGGCATGGCCTTTTCCCACTTTTCGTCTGTGCTCGGCGATAATTCTCGATACCGTCGGCTGGCTGACTTCGTAGAGCCGCGCCATTTCAGCGGCTGACTTGCGTCCGGACAAGACGCTCTCGGCGATTTCCAGCCGTTTCTTTGGATTGAGCTTCTTGCGGCGGCCGCCGATCCTGCCTTCGGATCGCGCCAAGGCCAACCCGGCGGAGGTGCGTTCGCGGATCATGGCGCGCTCGAATTCGGCGAAGGAACCGACCATCTGCATCATCATGCGCCCTGCCGGCGTCGTTGTATCGATCGCCTCGGTCAGAGAGCGGAATCCGGCACCGGCGGTCTCGATCCGCTCCATGATATGCAGCACGTCCTTGAGCGAGCGTGACAGGCGGTCGAGCTTCCAGACGACAATGGTGTCGCCCTGCCTCAAATGATCAAGCATCCTGTGTAATTCAGGCCGCTCCCAGCGACCGCCAGAAGCCTCTTCCTTGAAGATGCGCTTGCAACCTGCATCGGCGAGAGCCTTGGCTTGCGCCTTGTTCGACTGGTCGTCCCCCTTGCTTAAGGGGTCGCAGCGGTTGAAGATCGTCTACCAATCCCGCGGGTCAGCTATATCCACCGAGCGAGTGGTCGAACCTTACGGAGTGTTGATTGGAATCCGACGCTATCTGGTGGCCAGGCCAACAACCGATCGCGCAGGTCCGCTCAGGCACTTCGTGGCTGAGAAGATCGAACGCGCGGAATTGACCGGCGAGGTCTTCGAACGTGATCCAGGCTTCGACATTCATGCGCATGCGCGGAAGGCGTTCGGAGCTTTTCAGAACGACAGTGAGTTTGGCGAAGTCATCTGGAAGTTCAAGCCTGACGCAGCGCCGCACGCGCGAACTTTCCTGTTCCATCCGGCTCAGATACTGGAGGATCAATCCGACGGTTCACTGATCGTGCGTTTCTGGGCGTCCGGTCATATGGAGATGTGCTGGCACCTCTACATGTGGGGAGACAAGGTTGAGGTCGTGGCGCCGGAGGCCCTTCGCCGAATGGTCGAGACGCACCAGCGCTCTGACTTTCCCTCGCTTCCATAGAATGCAATTTCCCAAACAGCTTTGAAGGATGCGAACTGCACGATCTGCGGCTGGTGACAGATTCTGTCATTAGCCTGTGGAAACCTGAAATCGCTAGAGATTGGCAGCCTAGGCAGGAACCTAAGCGCAGGCCAGTATCTGTTTTGGGGAATCAAAGCCTTCTCGCGCGAAGGCAAAGGTAAGGGGCATGGCTTTTCGATTTGTTCATACGGCGGACATTCATCTGGATTCGCCTCTTCGGTCGCTGGCGCTGCGCAACCCGGAACTAGGCGAACTGATTGGCAACGCGACACGGCGTGCCTTTGTCAATATCGTCGATCTCTGCCTGTCCGAGCAGGTCAACGCGCTTCTTCTCGCAGGTGATCTCTACGACGGCGATCAGACCTCCATGAAAACTGCGCGGTTCCTTTCCGAGCAAATCCGCCGACTGGACCAAGCCGGAGTGCGGGTGTTCATCATCCGAGGCAACCACGATGCGTTGTCGAAGATCACCAGAGAACTGACCTACCCGGAAACCGTAAAAGTCTACGGTGGGCGCCCGGAGGCTATCTCGCTCGAATTGGATCAAGCGACCCCTGTGGTTATTCACGGGCTTAGCTTTGCGCAGGCCCAGTGTCCCGAAAATCTGGTGGGAAAGTACAAATCACGGATCGAGGGCGCTGTTAACATCGGTCTTCTGCACACCAGCCTCGCAGGAACGCGGGGGCACGATCCCTACGCACCCTGCGACGTCTCGGATCTGGAGGCGACAGAGTTCGACTATTGGGCGCTCGGTCACATTCACAAGCGATCAATCAGTAACGGACGCTGCACGATCGTGATGTCTGGCATGCCCCAGGGGCGCGACATCAACGAATCCGGTCCGAAATCGGTGAGTCTTGTTACGATCGCTGATGACCGAACAGTCCGTGTTGAGGAGAAGTTCACGAGCATCGCACAGTTCGAGCGCGTCGTGGTCGACCTCGATGGCATCGCAGACTGGCGTCACATGGTGACCACTGTAGCGGGCACGCTGGGGGCTGCGCGGGAAGCTGCAAATTCCGAACATCTTGTGGTCCGGCTCTCCTTCACCGGACGAACGCCGCTTGCATGGCGGCTCCGTAACGATGCCGATCTCGTCAAGACCGATGCCGAGCACAGGGCATCTGTCATTGGCCGGACCTGGATCGAGAAAGTGGAGATCCAGTGCACCGACCTCGTTTCCGCAGATGGGTCCAACGGGGATCCACTCGTCGAACTTCGAGAGCTTGTCGGAAGCGATATCATCGGCTCGGAAGCTTACCACGCCGCGCTCATCGATATTGGGGAGGAGCTTCGTGGTCATCTGCCACCTGAAAGCAGAGGCAGTTTCGGTGCTGATCAGGAGGAATTTCGGGCCACGTTGCGCCTGCTCGCGCAGGAGGGGGTCGAAGATGTGCTCGCACGGCTCCAACGTCGGAAGCAGGATGAGGTAGCATGATGCGCATCAACCGGCTTGACCTTACCCGTTACGGCAAATTCACCGACAAGCACATCGACTTCGGGTCCACGGAGCCGGGCCGTCCAGATTTACATATCATCTACGGTCCGAACGAGGCGGGCAAATCGACCGCCCTATCTGCATTCCTCGATCTCCTCTTCGGCATCGAATCCCGCAGCCGCTATGATTTCCTCCACCCATACGCAACGATGCGCATCGGGGCCGCATTGGACATCGGTGGTGTTGCCCGGGAGCTTGTCCGGATCAAGAAGCCCCAAAACAGTCTGCTCGGTCCGGGTGATCAGCCGATCGGCGAACATCTGATACTCGGCGAGCTTGGTGGAGTTGAGCGCGACGTCTATTGCGCGATGTTTTCCCTCGACGATGACACCCTTGAGGAAGGCGGCGAGAGCATCCTGGCCAGCAGGGGTGATCTCGGACAGCTTCTGTTTTCGGCAAGCACAGGTTTGGCTGCACTAAGTCAGACACTTGTTGAACTGCGTTCGCAGGCTGACGGCCTTTTCAAGCTCCGTGCCCGCAGCAGTGAAATCGGCGACTTGAAAAGTCGGCTTTCCGATCTGAAGGAGCGAAAGGAGCAGATTGACACCCTCGCTATCCATTTCCGCCAGATGGTGGAAACCAAGGAGCGGTCACTGGCACATTATGACGAAGCGATGGCTGACCGAACCCGGACGCAGCTGCGGGTGGACGAGATCAAGAACCTGCTGACCGCACTGCCACGACTGGCGGAATTGCGGGAAATCCGGGACAGTCTCGCTGAGTTGCAAGATGTTCCCGAAGCGCCGCCTTCGTGGGGAAACGAACTGCCGGCGCTTCGTCAGGACGACATCGAGCTTGCCGTGAAGCGGGAGACCGCGAAAGCGTCCATGAGCGAGCTTGAGAAAGGGCTCAACGCCATTGCCATCGACGAGATCGCGCTCAGCTTGGGGCAAAGAATGGACGCTATCGGCGAGTTGCACGCCCGTTATGTCACCGCTGAGAGGGATCTGCCGGACCGTCGTCTGCAATTGATGGAAGTCGATCGGGAAATTGCGAATATTCTGCGGCTTCTCGAGTGCCTTGAAGAAGACGAGCCGAGCAGCCTGATGCTCGGAAGTCGCATTTCCGGGAGCATCAGAGATCTCGTTGAACGCCGGTCTGGTATTGACGCGACACTTCAAAACGCGAAGCGCGAAGCCGAAGAGGCGAACCGCCGTCTGATCGAGTTGCGGAGCAAGCTGTCGAGCGAAGCCGCTGTCTCCATAAACGGCAAAGCCATTGCGGCGCTGGCGAGGGAGCTCTCGGCTCTTCGAGAGAACGATCATGCCGCCCGTCGCCGTGTCGCCGAACGCTCCCGTGTGGATCTTAAAGAAACACTGGCGCAGCAGATGTCGGAACTCCGACCGTGGGGTGAAAGCGTTGACCAGGTACGGCAAATGAGAGTGCCGGCACCTTCTGAGCTGGAGGCCTGGAAATCAGCTCTGTCTAAAGCGGAAGCCGAGATCGATCGCTACAGCGATGACAGCGGGCGCCTCACGAGTGAGCAGCGGCGTTTGCGAGCCGAACTGGATGCACTGAAGAATATCACCCGCGTTGTGGCTGATCATGAGGCGGCGACGTCGCGATCAGCGCGTGAAGCGGCATGGGCTACGCATCGTGACGCGCTCGATGAATCGACCGCTGCGGCGTTTGAGATCGAGCTGCGGAAAGACGACCTGATCACCAGCGCACGGCTGGGACAGATGAGCGACCTGGCGAAGCTGAATCAAACTTATCAGAGGCTCGCCGTCGCGGAAGCGGAATTGGAGCGCTCAGCGGAGTTGCTGAACGCGGCGAAGTCGAAACGCGAAGCTATCAGGGCCGAAATTCTGGAGTCCGCTCGGAAAATGGCTCTGACCGTTTCTGGCGAGATCAAGCTAGGTGGGCTTGAGGCATGGCTGGGACGCCGCGAAATGGTCCTCGCGACAGCCGACTTGCTCGGGGAGGCCGAGGGTGACTTGCGCCAGGCGGAAGCGGACGGCTCGGCGGCGCGCAACCGGCTCTCGGCGGCACTATCGGCGGCAGCCGTTTCCCAGGATCACTCTGACCCCTATGAAGCGCTTTTGGCCAGGGCCCAATCCGCCGTTGATCTTGAAGTCGAACACAAGAACTTGAGGGAGCAACTTGAACGCTGCGAAAGGGAGCAGGCTTCCCGCCAGTCAGCACTTGAAACGGCAACTGCCGACGAGGCGCAATGGGACGCGTCATGGGCTGAGGTTTGCAAGAGCTGCTGGCTCGGCGCAGGAGGGACTATCCCCAGCCTCGCCACCGTCAAGGAGGTCATGGACAGACTTGCCGAGCTCGGCCCGGCCGCTCAACGACAAGCCGGCTTGGCAGATCGCATCGCCAAGATGGAGGAAGATCAGGCGGCCTTCTCACGCGAGCTTGCAGTCATGGCTGCAGAGCTGGGATTGGAGAGATCAGCGGAGAGTGCGCTGGGTCTCTGGGCGCTGATGTCCGCCAGAGTGGAAGAGGCCCGATCGAAAAAGGCGGAAAGGGAATCCAAGCACCTTGCTCTGGAGGGTCAGATTCTCAAAACCCGGGACCTGGAGGCGGAAATCGCGATTTGCGAGCGACGCAAATCTGAAATGACGCAGCTGTTCGGAGTATCATCCTTGCAGGAGGTAGAGAAAAAGCTGCGCATGATCGAGCAAAGGAGAGACTTGCGCCGGCGTTGCAATACCATCGAACGCGAAATACGGGACGCGCTATCAATCCAGGACATGGCCGATGTCGAAGAGATGCTTGACGCCGCGGATCGGCCTGCGCTGGAGGTCGAGCAGGTAGAACTCAGGGCCCGGTTTGAGGATCAGGATCGGCGTGTGCGAGAGTTGTTTACGGCATACTGCAAAGCGTCCGACGAGGTGGATGCCGTCGACGGCGATAGTGCCGTGGCTGCTCTTGAAGAGCAACGGCGCACGGTCCTCCTGGAAATCGAGGATAAGGCGTTCAGCTACTTCCGCCTCATGGCCGGCATCGTCGCGGCCGAGCAAGCCTTGCGCCTCTATCGCGACAAGCATCGCAGTTCGATGATGCTTCGCGCCTCGGAGGCTTTTCATGTGATCAGCCGCGGAGCCTATCGCGGTCTGGCGACCCAGCCCGACAAGGACGCCGAAGTGCTTATTGGCATCGGGGCTGATGGGAGTTCCAAGCTGGCGCAGGAAATGTCAAAGGGAACGCGCTTCCAACTCTATCTCGCGCTCAGAGTCGCCGGCTACCACGAGTTCGCCCAATCTCGCACCCCTGTTCCCTTCATCGCCGACGACATCATGGAGACGTTCGACGACTTCCGTGCCGAGGAAGCCTTCCGGCTATTCGCCGACATGGCGAAAGTGGGTCAGGTAATCTACCTGACGCATCACCAGCATCTTTGCGATATCGCCAGGCGCGTTTGTCCCAATGCGCGCATACACGAGTTGGCGCCGCCGCTCGCTCTGGAAAGCCGTGCGGCGTGAGACGTGGGAGCCGAGTAGGGAATTCGGGGCGCTACCAGCCTCGGAGATCCCGCCCATATCGTCTCAGCTGATTTCCATGTCACGGCCGATTTCCGATGTGACGGCGCTGGCGATCCTCGCGCGCGCGCGCGAGGAGTGTAGATATTCGCTGTCAGGTCGGCTTGCAAACGAATTTCGTCTCGGCGATGGTGCGCCGGGGTAACATCTGGGGGGGCAATGAATTCTATCAGCTCAATCTCAAAGCTCGACGAGCGCGTTGAACGTGACCAGCGCCATGCCGAGATCGCGGCCAGCGCAGCCAGGGCTGAACTTGTAAGTCTTCGCCCGGCGCTGGCTCCGGTAGATAGCCGCTTCGGTCTAACGGACCACGATCGAGGCCGAATGGATTATGCCGACCGAAGGCAGGCTGCTCTTGAGGCGATAGAAGCGCAACCGTTCCAAGTGATGGTGGAAGCCTACACCGAGGTTGCAGGTGAGGACGGGAAAGTGATCGAAAAGGAGCAGCTGTGGTATGCCAACGCTGGGTCCTCCGCGAACGAAGTCTTCAAGTACGGCAGCACGACGGTCGCCGTCCTCGCCTGGACCCACCCAGGCCTTCAGCTGGCGCTAGGGACTAACCTCGGCGATTTGCGGGACGTCCGGGCCAACGGCTATCGGCTTCTGAGCGTTGAGCCGCTCGCGAAAGCACGCTTCGACGAAACCTTGCCGATGGTATCGGCAGTCTACGAACCGGGTGGCGCCGTTCGTCCGCAGGCAGCTACGCCAGCAAAGACCGGACTAAAAGCCGTTAAGCTCCACATGACTCAGGACCAGGTGCTTGCCTTTGTATCCCGGATGTCGGGGCTTATGGTGGTCACTGGCGCCCCTGGGTCAGGCAAAACGACGGTTGCCTTTCAGCGTATTCGCTTTCTGTTCGACCAGCAGGAGCAACGACAGAATGGTGGACGCTTGGTGCCCTACAAGCCGGAGCTCACACGCGTCTTCCTCGCTAACCAGAACCTCGCCGATCAAGCCAAGGCTCTTCTAGCGGACCAGCTCAACATCCCGACTTTCGTCGTCCAGCCCGTAGATGACTTCATCGCGAGCTATTTGGACCAAGTTTGGCTGTACAAGCACAATGCCCGACCGCGTCAGCGAAAGCTGCCTCCGTTGGATATCGCTGCGCGAATGGCTGTGCTCGGCCTTTCAGATCACCACGATCTCACTCGCCTCTGGGAGGTATACGAACATCAAGTCGCAGATCGTCTCGGATCTGGCGCGGAAGCGCCTTGGGCGGGGGTTGATGGAAACAGTGTCGAGAGTTTGACCGCGTTGGCGAACAGTCTTCGAACCATTGCCGAACGAGCAACCACCGGTAGCGACCCGTTGCGGTCGAAGCTTACGATGGGAGCGATATTCCGGGGGGTGACGAGCAGCTACACTGCAGCACGCGAAGGAATGCCCGCAAAAGTAAGAAGCCGATTTGACGAGCTTTTTCAGCAATGGCTGTACTTCGTCTACGACCCGCTCTCGTCCGTGGCAACGTACTTTGGATCCCGCGGATCGGAAGCGGCCCACAGAATGAGGCGGGGCACAGGCGCTCGCGTTGACGAAGCCGAGATCCTAAAGAATGCAATCTCTGAATGNTCTCTGAATGGGCTGAGCGCGGGTTTGGCCCCGAAGACCGATCTTGGCTCGCTTGGCTCCTGCGCTTTGCACTACCTGAAGCAACTGATCCCGACTTGCGATTCCGCGAATTGCCCTCGGCTATTGCACCGGCTATTTCAGGCCACGAGCGCTGGACGCACGTTGCGATCGACGAGGCGCAGGATCTCTGCGTAGCCGAAGCATCACTCATTGGTTCGTTGGTGGACCCGGACGGTGCACTGACAGTCTCGGCCGACTTTCGGCAGATCGTCAGCCCGGTACACGGAATGAGAACAACCGATGCACTTCGCATCGGCAGATCTCTTCGTGGCAAGGGAGCCGAGCAGATCTACCCGTTTGCCCGGAACATGCGGCAGAGCCTTCAGATAGGGCGATTCCTACAGGGGTTCTATGAGATCGCGTTCAAGGAGCGCCCCACGTTTGAGGTGAATACCACCTTGCAGGACAAGAAGCCTCAGCTCATCATCGCGCCGCCGCAGGATCAGGCTTTGCGAATCAAGCAGCTCGTTTCCGTCTTGCGAAGGTCCCATGTCGTCCGCAGCATCGCGCTTCTCCAGATCAACGAGGACGAGCAGTCTTTGAAACAATTGCGATCCGCGCTTGACCAGGAAGGCGTTCCTCTCGCGCCTCTCTGGTCAGCTGCGGGAGACGGCCTCGTCACTACGTCAGTCGAGCGGATAAAGGGGCTTGAGTTCGACGCATGTATCGTCTTGGGCCTGGAGGATGTCGAGAGCGCCGCACTGAATTTCACATTGAACCGCGCCTATGTCGCGCTCTCGCGCCCTGCGCGGCGCCTCGCCCTCATTTCCAACGAATATCCATCTCTGCTGCGTCGAGTTGATCGCGATCTCTTCGATATCACGCATTCCTGACCTCCGACCAAGGTTCGACATGTCCGATACCGCCACCCCACCCCTTTTCCCCGCCTTCGAGCGCTTCGTCGAGCGCAATGGACTCCTCGCCAATGCGAAGGGCATCCTCGCCGCGAGACTTCCGCGAATCCTTGGTCAAGGACAAACGCAAGCGGAAGGACTAAACATGCCGCCTGCGGTTATTGAGCGGCAGCAGGAATTATACGCGCTATCACTGCCCGACTCTGCCACGCCCGACCCCGCGGTTCGGCACGAGATCGCCGACGCAAAGCGCGCCCTCGAGGCGCATGCCGAACATATGCGCCATCCTGACAACCGCAGGCGTTTTGCCATGCAGGTGCTCCATCATCTGGAAGGCGTTCAGACGGGCAACAAGGACAATCATTTCTTCGCCGGCCGCTTGGTCCTCGTTCCTGACAAAAGCGGCCAGAACTGGGCTTGGTCAATGACTGCCCATTACCCGGTCATCGGTAAGATTCCGGCTGACATTGACTACGTCGTAAACGCCTACAAATCAGCTGAGCGCATCGTCGACGACTGGACATTGCCGGTCGATCTCTTCCTCGACAGGCTGCTGCTGGCCTGGACAATGGCCAAGCACTTCACGAGCGGCGATGACATCTTCATTGCCGATGTCGCACGACTATTCAAGATCGCCGCGCAGAACGAGCGCTTCTGGGGTACGCCAGCGCGGCGGAACTTCGAAGATGTTCCCGAAGCAGTCTTCATCGCGAACTTGATTAACTGGCGTCGCAACAAGGATTCAGCAACGTCACGCGACAGCTTCGAATTTGAACTCGTGCCGGCGACCCTAAACCAAGCGCACGGTCCCAGGTCACGGGCCTTCTTCGTACCAGGAAATGCCGAAGGCACGGTCGTTCGGCCGATGATCTACATGCGTCGCCAAACTGTTTGAGAGGGAGGGTCCAATGGAAGTCGCAATCAACAAGATCGACGCGAAGCACCTTGTGAGAGGCCTGCTCAATTCGCCCATCGCGCCGGGCAAGTATTCTCATTTCATCAACGTCGGTACGGATCACATCCTCGACGCTCTTGACCACAACTATTTCCGCGGTGACCTCGCCGAGGGAATTGGCTGCTTCAAGTATCTTGAAGGGGATTATGGAAGCGGCAAGACACAGTTCATCAACAGCTTAGCCAGTCGTGCAAGCGAGCAGGATGTCGTCACGGCCCTGGTTACCGTCGGGGCCGAATGTCCGTTCAACTCACCGGTGGCCATATTCCGCGCGATCATGGAGTCATTTCAGCCGCCGATCGAAAACCAACTGAATGGAAACGACTCCAAGGGCATCGAAATCCTTATCGAAAGTTGGGTCGTGCGTCGAATTCAGCAGCTCGGCGCGCAGCCCGGCAGTGATGTGCCTGAGCTTGTCCAACGTCAGATTGAGCAGCAGATCGGAGGACTCTGGAGAGGTGCTCCAGATCAACAAATGGCCTCTGCTCTCACTGCACTTAGCCAGCGTTTGCTCAAGCTGGCGTGCGGCGCAGCCGATTCCGTCAGCGATAATGAGTTGATCTCGTGGATTCGCGGTGACAATGTTCGATCGACGGTCCTAAAAAGTATGGGTCTGTTCGAGCCGGCACGCGATGAAAATGCGTTTCGGCGACTCAAGACGGTCATCTCATTTCTGCGCAGCCGCATGGGGTATAAAGGCTTCTTCATCGCATTCGATGAAGGAACGCGTACGTCCTCATTCCGCCGTGGCTCGGCGAAGCAGAGGCAGGCGATCGAAAACCTGCTCACTATGATCAACCAAAACGCCGACGGCGAGTTCGGCGGGGTCATGTTCCTCTACGCCGCTACACCCGACTTTCGCTCAGAAGTGATCAGCACCTATCGAGCACTCCAAGATCGGATAGGCACCAAGGCCTTCTCGAAGGGCAGCCCCATGGTGCCGCTCATCAATATCGAGGAGGCCAACTCCGAAGCGGTAATCTACAGCATTGGTGAAAAGCTTTTGAGCGTCTTCGGTCAAGCCCACGGCATGGCATGGGATGTGCCGACCCAGGTAGCCAACATGCGGGCAATTGTTGCGGCGCAGAAGGACCTGTTGTTCGAGACGCCGAAGCCGCGCTTCTTCGTCTATCAGTACTGTCGTTTTCTCGATCAACAAAAGGACGAGCAGCGCCCGATCAGTGCCGAACGGGCGAATGATTTTGTCAACAACAATGAACCTCCGCTTGATGGTGACGGCACATGATCGTATCGGGCACCCAAGTCGAACACGCGGAATACGGAATAGGAACAGTTCTGGCGGTCCTCGGTGACGTGGCTACCGTCGAGTTCTTTGGCGAGGCGCTGGACGTTGTCGCCGGCGAACTCATGCCTCGCCAGCAGTCCAAACAGACTGCACCTCCACCGGCCTGTGGGCAAACGTCGACGGACTTCGCCTTTCGGAAGTCGTTCGAGGCGGTCAATCTCGGTGTGGTGCCGACTGACCCCGACCAACTTGTAGACCTCACGATAGGCGGTGAGCAGGCGTCGGACGACATAGGTTCACTACTAGCGAACGCCTCGAAGGATGGCGTTTGCCGGATCTTCATGGGGTACTACGGTTCCGGCAAGTCGCATCACCTGCACCTTGTCAAAGCGGTCGCCATTCGCGACGGCTGGGTCACGGCATCGCTTGAGCTTGATCCGAAGGCGGCCGATCCGGCCAAGCCTGCTACCGTTTACCAAGGTCTCGTGGGCGGGCTTGAATTTCCGATGCGTGCCGACGGCAGCAGAAGCGCAGATTTCTTCGATCTTATTAAAGAGATCCGAGACAATTGGTCAGTCGTTCGCGACCTTCCCTATTTCAAGAGGTCGCCTTGGTTTAGCAAGGGGTTGGAAGCCCTCCTTTATCTCTCTCATCGTCGCGACGACACGGACTACGTGGCTGCGGTGAGCTGGCTTGCCGGCCAGGTAAAACAGATCGGCGCCATTCGCTCGCTCAGCTGGCGAGGCGGTCACAAGACCCAGATCCCAATCTTGCCTCAGACGAAAGACACGGGGCTCATCTATGCCTACAATCTCGTCGTTCTCCACGAAATTCTAAAGGCGCTTGGCTATAAAGGCTTGGCCCTCATTATCGACGAGGCCGAACATGTCCGAAGCTACTCGTTCAACCGCTACATTCGGGCGAACAACTTCTTCGATATAATCGCGCGTTGTGCTCACGCGCCGCGAAAGGACCTCCAGAAGCCGCAGAGCGACTACGAGCATTTCGACCTGCCACCCTTCTGGAAGGAAGGCCCCCATTTTACGCTGTTCGTGGGCTTGACTGAGGGCGAGGATACCCATGACCTGAAGCGAAAGGTGGGTGAGATGAGCGTCTTAATCCACGATCCAAAAGACGTGGTTCATCTCGAACCGCCATGCGAGAGTGACTACGAGAAGTGGTGCGAGGCCTTCCTTGCCGAAAGTGCAGGACGCCTTGGTCCGAAGGTGCAACTGCTCGCGGACCCCGGGCTGAGGACGCGGATCGCAGCAACACTCCGCCACCACTTTGACCAAACGCCCGTTTCTGAGCGGATCCTGCGCAATTGGACCAAGATGGCCGGCTTCGCGCCTGCCGTCCTAATGAGCCGCGACGGAGCGACTGATAGTGACGAGCTCGTCGCGTTGGTCGACGAGGCGGCGCGACAGATCGCCGGCGAGATACTCCCCTGGGATGACTGAAACTCGCTCCCACCTGGCGCGAATGATGCCAGACGGCTTCCCGATCTTCTTCGACGGTCGGCAGCCGTACGAGGGGCAGTCAGCCGTGATGTCAGAGATCGTCCGGGGGCATCAAGTGCTGTTCGCGGCGCCCACTGCATCGGGCAAGACTGAAGCCGCAGTCACCCCGCTCTTTCAACGGCACATGTCCTTCGCGCGCCAGTCTCTCTCGACGGTTTATGTCGCGCCGACCAAGGCGCTCGTGAACGATCTACACGAAAGGCTGGTCGGGTATCTCGGCACGAGGTTCCCGAGCGCGATTTCACGCTACACGGGAGACCGCCACGAACTCGGATCGGCTTCCGGCGTGTTCTGCTTGCTGGCAACCCCTGAAGCACTCGACTCATTGCAATTGCGTCGTCCGGAAGCGCTTGCGGGGGTGCGCGCCGTCATCATCGATGAGATTCACCTCCTGCATGGTCAGGCTCGTGGCCAACAACTGCGCCATGTGATCGAACGGATCCGAAGAGCCGCCGTGACGCCGAAATCAGCACGGGACAGCTTCCAAGTTGTTGGGATGACGGCAACGCTTGACGACATGGAAGGCGTTGCCCGGATCTGGCTGGGCGACGATGCCAAGTTTATCGCACACGGTTCACCAAGGGAGATAGACCTCCAGCTCATTCGGATAGCCGCGGATGCCAGTGTCGATCCGTACCTCGCGCGAGCCAGATCTCTGGCCCGATGGGTGGACGAGGCGGGTCTTGAGAAGATCTTGGTATTCACGAACTCCCGCAATGCCGCGCACGCATTAGCGGCGCATCTGCACCGAGAGCTCAACGGCAGGCGATGGCCGGTACATCTCCATTTCGGTGCATTGTCTGCGTCCCATCGGGAGCGAGTCGAAGACGAGATGCGTGCAAATCGGTATGGTATCTGCGTCGCTACATCGACACTGGAAATAGGCATCGATATCGGCGACATCGATGCTGTCGTCCTGGCCGACCCGCCCTCGACTGTCAGCGGCTTTCTCCAACGTATTGGTCGTGGCAATCGTCGCAGCGGCATCTGCCGAGTAGCCGCCTTCAAGACCTCCGAAGATGACGAGCGGATGATGCGCGCCCTGGTCGACTGCGGGCGGCGCGGCGACCTCGACGATGCTTACGAGTATGATCGGCCTTCGGTCCGGGTTCAGCAGATCCTCAGCCTATGTTGGCGGGCCACGCGGCACGATCGCGCTCTGTCCGTTGCGGCTCTAGCCGCGGAGGCGGGCACGGATACGCACAAGCCCGTCGTCGACGACATGATCGACACCGGTTGCTTAACCAGCGCCCGCGGAGCCCTGATTCCCTCCGACCGTCTGATGGACGAAGGTGATGCGGGGCGCATCCACACCGTCATTGCGGGACAACCGAGCTCCGCCGTCTTAGACCTTCGCACCGGAGAAACAGCGATCCGCGACGCAGACGAGTCCAGCGCGGGGGGTGCAGTGTTCATCGGCGGGTCGATGCGTAAGCTGGTGGTGGGCTCCGAAGGCGGCGCGTTCCTTGGGGAAGGGGTGTCCCGTTCCCAGCCTCTAGCCCGCATCAAAGCGACCGGTTCGGGTTTGCCGGTAAGCCGCAGCGTCGTATGGGGCCTCGCGCGTCAACACGGCCATGATCCGACCCGGTGGCAGCAGGAGGGAGCCAGGCTGGTGACTTGGGGAGGCGTGCGGTTCAACACTCTGCTCGCCGCCCTCCTCATGCGCGAGGCGACGGGACGGCGGTTCCTGCCGTCCGACGTCGGCATCGGGGGCCCGGTGTCTGCGGTGATGATATCGGTCGAAGGCGTTCGGGAGCTGGCGTCGCAGGCTGAACGAGCCAATGACTTCCCAATTAGTGTGGCCGCGAAGTTCGCAAGCCCCAGTCGCTTTATGGGCGAGCTATCGAACCGCTTGGCCGCGGATGAGAAGCGTCGGTCGATACCCTGGACACCATTTTGCCGCTGGCTAGATCGCGTCTCTGGCATCGACATGGTCGGATCCATACCGATAGACGCTGCCGAGCAGCCGGTCGCCAGATAAGGCGTCAGGTCGGCCGGGTGTCGGACTGCACTTCTAGGGGCGCCAAGCCCGAGTGAAAAAGCTGGTTCGCCAGTGTGCAAAGGGCCTTTGTCGATGCCATCCTTAGCTCGGCAATTGGAAGCTTGGAGCAGGGCAATGCAGGGCGATATTGTCTAAGTTTAGTTGGTGTAGTAGTGCGCTACATCAAAACGTCATTCAGCCAATGCTTTAAACACCGCATCAGCAGCGTCCTTATAGAATTCGATACTGATCTTGGTCCAAGCTCGTCCGGAAGATCATTGAGCTGTCGGCGTGCAGAAACGGGCATCTATAGCGTCTGCGCCTGCTTATCGATGGCAAGCTCCGCGATGCGGACGGCGTTCGGGATCATCTCTATCGATCCGCCGAGGTTGAGCGCGCCGACGACGATAGCGCCGCCGCCGCGCGTGTTGCGTCCAAGGAGGCCGCCGCACAAGGCGACGATATCCGGAACACCGAGGCCTGCTCCGGACTTGTCCGCATCCATGGGGTCAGTTCCGGTAGGGGGCGAAATGACACCCTAAGCGTTCTGCTCCTTCGGCCACAGATACTCGCCAGTCATGGGACAGTTTGGCGATTTGCCGATTGATATACAGACGAAGGCGGCGGCCGGTCTTCCGGCGAAGGTTACGAGCGTTTTCATGAGGTAGATCCTCCAAAGTAGTTGTGCGCAGTCGCGAAGCTCGAATTCGGCTGGAACTGCCAAGTGCACCGCGTCAGCGGTCGCAACGGAGCGAAGCGCAGAGGAGAACCCTTTAGGTTGCGCCGGGGCAGGGCCTGCCGCGTCGTGCGCAGCATAAAGATTGCGAACTGCCACTTTGGAGCTGCCGGATAACGCGGCCTTCGGAGCCCCGGCCGCCTATCAGCATCATCAATCGGCAAATCGCCAACCGGCAGCAGGCCGGTTCTCCGTCGCCTTCTCGCTGGAGTGGTCCAGGACCTGGCTACGGCGTTCGACTTGCCGGCAATGACAGACAACAAGCCGAAGTGACCCCGCATCATGAAACGGAGCGGCGGCCGTGGTCGGGGAGGGGAGTGCGAGGGGAGGGGCGGAGGGGCGCCCCTCGCTCCGGTCCTTGCCCGCTCGATGCGGGTAAGGATCGGAGGTCTGCCAAGAAAATCGGTCCGGCTATTTGCGAACGATGCCGCGCAATCGACGCTGCGCCGCCGTCTCTTTGATCACGCCAGCAATCTTGCGGACAAATGCCGGACTGAACGCGCCGATCGGCGTCGTCGTCACCAGATCATAGGCTTCATCGACCTGCACGCGGTTATATTCGTCCAGGATCAGCCATGACGGATAGTCGAGGCCGCCACGGCGGCATTCGATTTCGCTGATGGCGAGATGCGGGCGCGACCGGTCGGGTTTTTGCGAAGTCAGCGGAAAGAGAAACAAGGCTGCGGGCGTTGCTGGCGTCCGGACAACGATGCAAACCGGCCTCGCTTTGCGTCCGGATTCCTCGCCGGCGTCTGCTTCCCGCGCCCATAGGTAATAATATCGGAGCAGATCGCCGGCTTTAAGCATGCGGCTTGTCGCCGGAAATTATTGCATCCAGTCCAGTCATGAGTTCATTGTGGACTTCATCCGGTGCGTCCTCGAGCGTATAGGCGACCGAATGCGGCTGGCCGACGAGCTGGTGGTACTGAGCAGCGGACAGGATGACGAGCTTTTCCTTGCCGCGCTTGGTCAGGGCCACCGGCTCGATCAATGCGGTTTCGAGGATTTCGCCTGACACGCGATTCATGTCCGAGAATGTGAATTGCTTCATCGCCGTATTTCCTTGTGAAGTACCTATAATAGGTATTTCACGTAAGAAAGCAAGAATGGTGGCGCGCGAGCGCCACCATTCTTATCAGGATCGATCCGCTCGAAAGAGCGGCATTGTCCGTTTATTGCTGAGTGCGGCGCGATCGGTCTGGAACGTGTAGCCGTTCCCAATCCTTCCATGCCTCCCAGCCTTGCGCGGTCGCGCGTCCGTAGAGCCCCATGCAAGAATGGCGATCTTCATTCGTCATCGTCTGCCTCGTCATCACCATCACTTTGGCCCATTCGGTACTTGACGTCATAATTTACAATAAAGTCCGTTTCGCTCGCCTCGAAGCCGAAGTGCCTAGCAATTTTCCGATCGAGCTCATCTATGATTCCTTTAGATTGGCTCGGCCGAAATTCCTGAAACTCGCAGTCCTTTCGAACGCGAATAATTGAATTGGCCTTATAGTCGGCCATGAGCCGATCAAATATCGGTCCGATCGTTCGAAGCGCCCCTCGCTCTATGTTGCCGACTGGAAATGCAGATACGTCGACACTCGTAATGTTTCGTCCATTGCCAACCGAGACGAACCAGAAGAAAAACAAGGTTGAATTGATAATAGATCCGACAAACTTTGCATTCTCCGCGTCAAAGACATGAATATCCCTGAAGTGATGAACGGACCTAGCTTTCGTTTCGCTTCGAAAATATTGCTCGAAATCCATACCGCGAATCCAATAGCGTGGACTCCGGTGATAATGCAGCAATGCTCCACCGGGTGATTTTCTCAAGTAGTGAGCAATCGTCTTTGCCGATCCACGTTCAATCTTTTCTAATACGCGCGCAGCGTCGTTGCTACCCAGCTGCACAATGCGGTTGAGGCGCGCCAAGACAAATGACCGCGTATAGCCGATGCAGGAAAAAAGTGACTCCCTCTCCTCTGCGTACCAATGATGATAACGAGTCGTCCAAATCTGCGCTCGATCCGACCTCGATTTTTCAGATATCCAAATGCAAAGTCGCTGATCGACCCCATCGAACAATTTTGAAGGTCGGATAGCAAACGTTGAGCACCAATTCAGAGCCAGTTCCTGCGTTAGATACGCTCTGAGCGGTTCCGTTTCATCAAGTCCTAAAACGGCAGTGGGAACGATCATTCCAAATCGACCGTTAGCTCGCACAAGATCGCACGATCTCTCCATGCAGAATGCATAGAGGTTCGCGGCACTTTCCGAGCTATAGGTGTCTCTTGGCAGCGTGTACTGTTGTTTAACCTTTCTATACTCAACGTATGGAGGATTTCCGATCAGAACGTCGAAGCCGCCATTATGCATTATGCCATAGAATTCAATGAACCAATGAAAGGGCTGATGTGTCTTCACCCACCCTTCTAATGCATCGCCGGCACGCGCCTTGCCGTAACTTGATGCCAATTGAACGTTCAGTTGTACCTCAAGATTCTTTAGCCGCGCGCGTAGTTCCGCCTTGTCGGCCGCGGGAACAGAGCCGTCTCCCTCAACCTGTCGCCTGCGAAACGCGTCGAAGGTCTGCTGAAGGTCCGCAGCGCTCGTCGTAATCTTTTCCAGGGAATTATCCAGATCGAGCTTGCTCGTCAGGGCCTTCTTGACGTCCGCATAGGTTGCGTAGCCCACCAGCGTATTCCCCGCGCGGATGTTAAAGTCGATATCGGGTAGCGGTTCGATGCCGAGGTTCTCGTGCTTCTGGTCGGCATCGACCTGCGCGGCGAGCTTCAGGAACAGGCGGAGCTTACAGATCTCGACTGCCTCTTCCATGATATCGACGCCGAAGAGGTTTTTCAGGATGATGCTCTTCAGAATGAAATACTGCCGGTTCGGGTGCTTCTTGATGTTGTCGAGCACCGCCCGGAATCCTTTGGGCCGGTCCTCGACTTTGCCACTGACACGTTCATGGTCGAGAACGAATTCCTGCATGCGATCGAGGCAGGCTTCGTAGAGCGGCTGGAGTATCTTGAGCGCGGCGAACAGGAACGCCCCTGAACCGCATGTCGGATCAAGAACCGTAACGCCCTCGATCGCCTTCCAGAAAGCGCGGACCAGTTCCGATCCTTCACTGCGCTCGATCACGTCCTGGGCGAATTGCCAGATATCCAGATTGAGCGTGATTAGATCGTTGATCTCCCGCACTTCGCCCGCCGCGAGCTTCGCGCGGATCTCGGCATAGCGAACACGCCGCGCCACGACCTCGCGCCAGATTTCCGCTGGCAGGCCGAATTCGGCTGGCGCCTTCCTGTTCCACTCGGCACGCGCTGAAACGTCTTCGATGCCGGCCGCGATTTCGGGCGGCAGATCAAGCGGTCGTTCGAGGGCCGCGTTCGCGTGAACGTCCCACGTCAATCCGTGCTTGACGGCCGGGTAGATGTAGCCGTCAGGATCGTCTCGCAGATGATCCCAGATCGTCGGCCCGCCCGGATTTTCGAAGGCCACCTTGCATTCGGCCTTGGCGGCGTCGAACAGGAAGGGAATCACCGTGTTTTTCGAAATGTATTCGGTGATGTCCTCCTTGGTGTAGTAGGCGCCCATCTGCTTCTGGTTGATATATTTCTCAAAAATGTAACCGAGAACATCCGGGTTGATCTCGTCATCCTTGCGCAGCGGGCGCTCGTCGAGATGCCATTGGTAGCGGTCGAAATAGCCGAAGATGCGCGCAAAAGCCTCGTCCGGAATCTTGATATCCAGGTAGCGCTCCTCGATCGCATGCTTCTCGAACAGGCCGCCGTTCAAGTAGGGAATGCGGCCGAGCAACGTGTCGAGTTCCGGATCGCGCGGCGGCTTGCCCCCGAGCCCGTCGTGAAAGAGGCGTATGAGAAAAGTACGGTAGAATGAATGGAACTTGTCCTTGCCCAACTGAGCCTGGCAGGCAGTCAGTTTGTCGGCGAGATAATTGGGCTTACCGTCAAGAAATCCCTTCCGCTGCATGAAATAGATGAACATCAGGCGGTTCAGCATCAGCGATGCGTACCATTCCTTGTCCGCCACGTCCGCGATACCGCTGATGAAGCCGAGGAAGGCGGCATGTTCCTTTGTGAACTGGTCGTAGAAACGCTTGGTGACACGCTCCGCGTTCAACGATCCTTCGAGGCGGGCCGTGACCTTCGGCAGGGTAAGTTCGTTCTCCTCGCTCAGCCTGAAGCTGATGCCATGGAGTCTCTGGATAAACGCCGTGTTCTGACTTGCAGCGTACCAGACATGGTCGACCAGCGAGACTGGCTTGCCGAATTCGCGTCGCGGCCACGACCAGACCTGGGACGCATGGCTTGCATCGACAAAGATGATCAGGTGCTCGAACGTGCTTTTCGAAACCTCGCGATCGATTTTCTGTCGAACGGACCGTTCCGGAATCCCGGAGCCAGTTGCGACGAGGCAGACCCACGCGACCGCTCCGCGTTTTTCGGCGGCCGCCCTAAGGGTGAATGTCTCGTCTGAAACAACCACAGACAGTTCGGCCTTATGCCGATCCCATCCCAGTTCCTCGGCGAAGAGGCTGGCAAAATCGAATTGCTCCAGCAGTTTTCTGGCGTTCGCGGCGTTGAAATCCATCCCGTCCCCTTCCTCACGCCGTTAGACGCGCAAGCCCCAACGAGCATATGATCTGCGGTTCGCCGGATTGTTCTTCGTCTTGGATCAGGCAGAGCCGATCCTCCTCTCGCAGCGCCAAAACCAGCTCGGCGAGCTTGTCGTCGCTGATCCCGGTCTTCATCTGGCGATTCAAAGTATCCGTCGCTGATTGCCGCAGCGGGAAACGGTAAATCTCTTCAATGGCTTTGCCGAGTTCAGGCGGGTCGAACAATGTCCCTTTTACCTTGTCGGCATAGCGCTTGAGCCGCTCGTAGGTTCGGAAGCGCGCGCCGGACGGGCGGCCAAGTTGCCCACCGACCTGCTTCTCTTCGGCGGCGATGTGCTCGACGCCGTTGGCGACCATCGCATGGTGTTCGTCCTGCCGCGGCAGCGCAGGCGTATTCGGCTCACAGGCCGCGACCTTCAGGATTTCGAACTGAGATTGGGTGACGCTGGCGCCATCCTTATCCACCCATGCGAGAGCGTCGTTACCTTGGGCGGTACGCAAATACACCAGCGCTCCGGAGGGGCGCCCGTCCTGAGGCGTGTACGCCTTAGTTGAATATACAACCGATGGAAGCTGCGGGATGGCCTTCTGCAGCACCGGGTTCGCATCAATCGCGTTTTTCCATATCTGGTAGGCATAGGATGCGAGATCGACCTCAGTATCGGCCTCGCCGTCGAGGATCCCCGCGTTCTCGTTGTAGAGATCGACAAGCTCCTGACGTTCGCTTTCGTCCTCGAAGAACGCCTCGTCGGTCCCCACGACTTCCGCGTTTTCCTTCAGGCGCTGCCGGACGCGCGAGCGCAACTGAATCAAGCGCTCCACACCATCGGCCGGCAGGAACGAATAGCAGAGGATTTTATCGGCCTTCTGCCCGATACGATCCACACGGCCCGCTCGCTGGATTAGCCGAATGATCGCCCAAGGCAGATCGTAGTTTACCAAGATCGCGCCGTCCTGAAGGTTTTGGCCTTCGCTGAGCACGTCGGTTGCGATCAGGACGCGCAACTCATCTTCGGGCTTTATCTTGTCGCGCTTGTTGTTGCTGCCCGGGCTGAACCGCCAGGCCACACTGGTCGGGTCCGACGTTTCCCCGGAGACAGCCGCCATTGCCTTGAGACCCGCGCCATTCAAGCGGCGCTCGAGGTAGCGAACCGTGTCGGCAAACTGCGAGAAAACGAGCACCTTCTCTTTTGGATGCTTCTTGGTCAGCAATTCGATCAGCGCGGCGAGCTTGGTATCTTTCGCATGGTCCCAGTCGCCGCATTCGTCGAGAATCTTCAGAAGTCGACCGCTATCGGTCGTCAGATCCTTCTTCAACTGGGCGACGAATAGATCGGCCCGAAGCCACTTGAACCGACGCTTAAACTGGCCGGCATAGAGGCGATAGGTCTCCGCGGCCCGCGCCCGAAAGGCGGCCTCGTCGCGCAGATCAAGCTTCTCGGAATCCTGCGTATCCTCGTCCTCGCCTTCTGCGAAAAGTTCGGCGTCGGCGCTCTGATCGTCGACATCCTCGTCATAGTTCGCGGTGTCCAAGAGACCGGCATCTTGCGTGCCGAGCGGCAGAGGAAGATCGTTCTCGATCGCGTGTAGGAAAATGTAGTTCCGGAGGACGTGGCGTTCTAGCGATTGCTGAAACGCCTCACCGCTGCTTTCCAACCGCTTGAAGAGGTTGGTACGGCAGAATCCCATGAGGCGCTTACCCGCGCGAGAAAGGTCGTCGAGTTGCTTCGCCTCATTCGGCGTCGGTGGCCTGTGAGGTTTGGGCGCGACATAGTTCCCGAGGCCGTAGCGCGGCAAGTGCATCTGGTTGATGGCATCGACAACCGGCGCTGCGTAGAGGCTCGCGTACTGATCGCTGGTGTCCTTGTCATTTATCTTGAAACGCAGCGTGCGCGGCACACGTTCGGGGAAATAGGAGCGCGACCCGTCTTCGAACGTCAGGAATTTCCGACCGCTGGCCGGGTCGGTCTGGGCATAGTTGTCCTGAATGAAGGTGCGTGTGCGCCGAACCATGTAGAGGCGCATCAATTCGCGCCAGTCATCCGTGTAAGTGCTCTTCTCGAAGGCCGCGAGGGATCTGACCGGGCATTGGTGGCGCCTTATGAATTCCGTTTCGCCGATATCTTGAAGCAATCGCTCCGGTCTCACGCCGATATCGCGATCTTCGGGAACGAACAGTCGCAACTGGCTCGAAAGGTCGCCGTAAGTCTTGTTGTAGGGCGTAGCCGACAGGAGGATGCAGCGGCTTTCGTTTTCAGTAAGATATTCCTGGATCGCCCGATACCTGCGACCTTCCCGGTTCCGCAGGTTGTGGCTCTCGTCGATCAGCACGACACGATAGCGACGGAGCTCGGGCAATTCGCGGGTAGCCCGTGTGACCGAGAGAACTTTGGCGATCAGCCGGTACTCCGAAACGTAGTCCTCCCACATCTTCACAAGGTTCTTCGGGCAGATAATCAACGTCTCAGTGAAATGATCGTCCTGGAATATCTTCGCCAAGGCCGTCGCCATCAGGGTCTTTCCTAGACCGACGACGTCACCGATCAGAACGCCACCGCGTTTGTTGAGGTGATGAGCCGCGATTTTGACAGCGGCCTCTTGATAGGCGAATAGCCGCTTACCGAACTCCGGAGGAATTCGGAACTCGTTGAGGCCGGCGCGCGCTTCCTGGGCAAGATGGTAAGCCATCTTGACGTAGATCATGTAGGGATCGAGCGGTTCCTCTCGCGCCCAACTCTCCTCGATGACCTCGATCAGTTCCTCGGTGATATCGATGCACCAGCGGTCCGCCCAGCGGTCATCGAACCATTTGGCGAGCTTTGTCGTGGCATCGTGATCGAGCACGTCGACGTTCAGTTCGCCCTGTTTGGAAAGGCCTGAGAGGGTGAGATTGCTGCTGCCTAGAAAGCCCGTCACCGGGTTGTTCGGATCAGGCCGGAACAACAGGTAAAGCTTCGCGTGCAGCGGGTGCTTCAGAAAGAGCCGAACCGTAACCCGCTTCGATTTGAGCTGCGCTGCAAGGCGCCGCAATCCTGCCTCATCGAGGTTGTTTGGCATGCCGAGCGTCAGCTGAACCCGGAATTCCTCAGCGAGCTTCCTCTTCAGCCGAATCGCGGTCTGATTATCGAGAGGCTGTTCTTCCTTGCCAGTGCCCAAACCTATCCGCAATTCGTCCTGCGGAAGGCGCTGCATCCCGACGAGCAGTCGGCATTGGTTCCCTTCGTCGCCTGGCCACGCCGAGATCAAGTCATCGATCGACTTCCAGCCGCGGAGGTTGAAATAGCCCACGCAGAAATCGCTTCGCGCCGAAACTTCAAGCGTCTGACGCAATGCGGGAAGCAAGCCTGTTTCAATGTTGTCAAATATTCGCGGCAATCGCTTCCCCTAGATATGCGCCTGCCGCTGCTGCGGTCACGCGACCTGTTCGCCCCAAGCCCGTAATGCCACAGATGTCGGGAAATTTGAAATTCCAATGGCACAACAATTTTGAGCGGATGTGAACTCGCGAGCCGACGCCCGTTTCCCCCCGTCAAAATAGCTTCAATGAAATCCAGATGCATTGCCGGCTCGACCGGCCGGCTCTGATTTAGTCGCGAGGCCGTATCGCAGCCGTCGACGGGGGAGCGGCCGGGTCTTGAGTGCGCGATGTGCAGCCAGACTCGCCGTCGAGTACAAGGATTTCCAGCAATTTATGACGAAGGTCCGGCAATTCTTCCAGACCGGGGACATCTGACGGCTTCAGATTTATTGTTTCGGGATTGGGGGTGGAGGTTTGACCCGTGCGAAAATCGGCTTGTCTCGGTGGGTCGCTGATATCGCCAAGTCAAGATTCCCGCTGTCCAGGAAGATACGTTGTTTGCAACGGGTTGTGCCGGGGCGCAAACCACTTTAGCTTGAAACCATGCGCTATACTCAGGGCCAGATTCGAGACCTGCTCGCTATTCCGGTAGAAACATTCCGGACTTGGCGCGATGCCCTTCCCGTACTCGCCCAGCATCGCGGCCACGGACCCACGTTTGCGCCCGGCGATGTGGTGGCTATGGCCGTTATCGCCGAGGTTGTACGCGGTTACGGCGTCCGGATTGGAACCGTCAGCGAACGTTTAAACAAGGTCGTCGAGGCGTGCCATGGCTTATCTTGGTTAACACTAGAGTCCTGCTATGTCGTAATCGACACCGATACGGCCAGCGTCAGCTCTGCCGACGCTATTAGGCTACGTGAGATAGGCGCGACTGCGCTGGTCATCCCCTGCGCGCCTATTGTTAAGCGTCTGCGTGGAAGCCTGATTGCGGCGGAGGTCGACGGCGCGCAGGGTCATCTGCAATTCCCGCCATCTGTCGTCGCGAGCGGCCTGGGGCGATCATGATGAGTAGACCTGCGACGCGGACGCAAGGCATGCCTGGCCGCGCGGTCCGGATAGGCGCACGCCATGAGTGAGATGACGCCGCTCGCCATGCAAATCCTTGAGGGGACCGGCTATCTCGGCCAGGGTGGGACGCCGTCTGAAGGTCTCGTGCTACCTGGCGCTCACGGCATGTCCGCCGGCGACGGCGCGCGCGTGGCCCCCCTGATGTCCGCCGACCGTGGCGGTCTGTCAGCCGACGCTGTTTTCAAGATGGGCACCGCGCCAGTCATTGTTTTCAAATCCTCGGAGGGGCTGGCCGACAGCGAGACGGAATGGCATCGCTTGGCCTGGAACTTCGGCGTCGCGCCACTGCTTTGGGTGACGACCCCGCAGTACGTCAGGATCTACAATGCCTATCAGCCGCCGGAGGCTTTCGGGCACGAGTCACCGCTGCTGGGAGAATTCTCCCTCTCGAACGGGATTGACGCCGCCCTTGCGCAGATGAGTCTGGTGTGCGGACGACGCCATGTTGCTATGGGTGGCTTTTGGCGCTCCGAATTCGCCCGGCCCATCGATCGGCGCACGCGGATCGACAACGTGCTCTTGCGCGAGCTTACTGCCCTCCTTCGCGACCTTGTGGGCTGCGGCGTCCGGCCCGCGCTGGCACAGAAGCTGGTCGGTCGGTGCATCTTCTTTCAGTACCTTGTCCACCGAGGTTATGTAACAGAGGCGGAGCTCAAGGCTCGGTTCGGGGGCGGCGAGCTTCACAGCATCCTCTTGAATCTCGATAGCACCTATGCGCTTTTCCGGTGGATCCGAACAACGTTCAACGGCGACCTCTTCCCGATCGAGAATGAGGCCGCCGAGCGAGAGCAACTTGGCCAGACGGCCGATTTGCTGGCGCCGTTGAGCGATTTCTTCGGGCACTTCAATGTTTCGGACAAGCAGGGACGGCTGTTTCCGTTTCGCTTTGACGCTATCCCCGTAGAACTGATCAGCTCGATCTATGAGAAGTTCGTCCATATGGCGGACACGGACGGCGAGCAAAAGCTAGGCGTCCACTATACGCCGATCAATGTGGTCGACCTCGTGCTTGATCCGGTATTCGAAGGTCTGGAGCCTACCGCGCGGGTGCTCGATCCTGCTTGCGGCTCGGGCGTATTTCTGGTCGAAAGTCTGCGTCGCCTCGTCTGGCTCCAGTCCCGGAAGGCGCCGATCACGCGCGAGCTGGTCCGTGATACTCTCATGCATCAGGTTCGCGGCGTCGACATCAGTCCCGCGGCCCTGTCGGTTGCTGCATTCAGTCTCTATCTCGCGCTCCTTGAACTCGATCCGTCCCCGCCGCGCGGGCTCGACGCCCTGGATTGCCTGAAGTTCGAGCCACTTCACAACCGCGTACTGTTTCCGACCAGCACGTTTGATCCAAAGCTACCGGAGCAAATGGCGAAGAACGGCCAATTTGGGCAACCTAGGTTCGACGCCATTATTGGCAATCCGCCGTGGACGCACGATCCCATGGCAAAGGAAGCGGACCGCGCACTAGTCAAAAGGGAACGAGAGGCTAGAGCGCGTGGCGACGACCCGGAGCAGATTGAACCGGAATCAGAGCGGCGATCTGGCATCACCTACGCCCGTTTGGCGGGCGTGCCCCTTCCTCAGCGGTCCAACGATTGGGCGTTTCTGTGGCGCTGCCGCGACTTCTCCCACCCGAAGACTCGCTTGGCGCTCGTAATGAAATCGACCCCGTTTTTCAGTCTTGAGCGGGGTGCCGCCGAGCGTCGCGACCAATTGCTGCGCGCATTTCCCAACGTCGGGCTAGTCAATATGGCCCAACTTCGTCTGTCGCGGCTGTTTCAAGAATATGAGGCCGACCCGGGAGAGACAAAAGCGGCGGCTGGGCCGGCCCTGCTGTTCTTCTCAAACTGCCTTCCTGTGGATTCTGACACAGCCACGGTCATAAACTTGCCCTGGACTCCGACATTTCAGAACACCGGCATCTTCGAGTTGCCCGCCGATCCAGCCAAAAGCGTACCGCTAGATCTGCTCTCGAATCGCCCCGAACTGCTGAAGACCGCGGTCTATGGAGAGGAGCGGGATCTTTGGTTTTTGGAGCGTCTCGAGCGAAACAAGTGTCTTACGACGTTTGCCGCGATGCTCACGGATCTCGCTCTTCCCGCAGGCCAGGGCTACCAGCCGGGAACCAAATATTCCGCCGAGCACCTTCGAGGTTTACCACTGCTGACCGCTCGGCAATTTCGGGCCTTGCGTGTGGCTCGTGACCTTCCAGATCTTGAGACTTCGCGGGCCTATCGCGCTTACAGCCGGGACCGCTACAAGGGGCCTTTGGTCCTTTTGCCAGAGGGCGGTCTGACGATTGCACTGGAGCGCGGTCGGTACACAGCAGCATTCGACGAACGCGACCTCGTCTACAACGAATCCTTCATCGGAGTCTCGTTCGCCGGGTCGAGCAATCTGATGGCCCGTGCGCTGACGGCCGTGATGAACTCCTCATTCGTCGCCTATCAACTCGCTTTCATCGGCTGCACGCTGGGCATCAAGCAGACGAAGGTCGAGCGCGTCGATCTCAACAACGTGCGGCTTCCAAGGCTGGAGCAGATCAGCCCTCCGGTGATCGAGCGGCTGGCCGAGCTCGAGGCCGAACTCGTCTCGGCCAAGGCCCGTGGAAATATTCTCCGGGAACTCGACGATCTCGTCTGTGACACCTGCGGATTCGTCGCGGCGGAACGGGCGCTCCTCAGCGACGCGGTCCGGCGAGCCCGAGCGATCATCTTCGAAACCGCCGACGACAGGTCATCAATGGACATTGAACCGCGCCACGACGAGATCCTCGCCTACGGTCGCAACCTGTGCGCCGCGTTGAACGAATATGCCGAAGATGAGGACGACCTGGCTCTTGTGCCGCAGTGTTATGCGCCCGCAGCCAATGACCTTGTAGTGATGCGGTTCGCCTTGACCAGGAAAGCAGAAGCGCAGGCCCGAGACCTAGTTTCCGCACCCTTGTCCGATGTCGCGCCGCAGGATCTTTCGGCTGCTTTCGGAGGCCCGGAGCTGCCATACCTGAAGCCGCTTCGAAGTCTGCGCCTCTACATCCAGGACACGCTCATCGTTGCGAAACCGGCCCGCTATCGCTGTTTCACACCGGCCGCAGCCTGGTCTGACGGCGACCGCTTGCTCGCGGACCTGATGCAGCCCATGCAGAACTCTGCTTATGGCGGTGAGGCTGCGTGAGTGCCCTTGCCGACCACCTCCGGGCCACAGGCGCGACTGTCCTTCCCAACAATTTCCATCGGATTCAACCGCAGGTCTTGCGCAGAGTATTGTCCGCTTTGAACGACGCCATCCTCGCCACGGTAGAGCTGCTGGGCGATGTCCGCTACCTCGAGCCGCGGTTCACCCGTCAGCTCGCGTCCTGCTTCGAGGAAGCACGCGATGCGGCCGGCGGAATTCGGTATCACATCGAACATCAAGGCGAGTTGCCGGTCTTAGATGAAGATGGGCGGGTTATTGCGTTTCGGCGGCTGGACATTCGGATCCTGTTTAGCCAGCAGGTCGGCCGCCGTGGCGATTATCTCTGTATCGAATGCAAATATCTTGAAGCCGACAATCGCAGGTGCGATGACGAGTACGTCGCCGAAGGCGTCGATCGGATCGTAACTGGAGCCTACGCGCGAGGCCACGGCTTCGCGATCATGGTGGGCCTGGAACGAACCGGCCCGATCGGCCGGACGATCGAGAACGTCGATGATCGTCTGCGCCAACGGTATGGCTCTGACCAGGGCTTGCGACCTGCCCCGCGTTGGCGCCTCGGCCGAGCCCACGAGAGCGAGCATCCGCAGTCGGGTGGGCCCCACCGCATTGTGCTTATACATGGCTTCTGGCCCGTGACGGCCGCTGCGGCTAGATAGTCTGTGTTGCTTTGCCTGATCGCGATGGGCACGGTTCCGCCTCGCCGCTCTCAACGGAAATTGGCAATCGCGACACGATCTCGGCCTAAATTCCGTCAAACCACTGCGCGTCGATCGTCACACGTTCGATCATTTCTGTAGCGACACCCAGGCGGTTTTCCTTGAGCAGATCGCACAGGCGGTCGCCGTCGATAAGGTCAATGGCCGTCGCTCCGTCACGGGTCGCTTCGTCCGACGCCTGGCTGGTAAAATGCCCAGTCGTGATAAACAGCCCCTTGTCGGCTCGCCCCTGCATTGCCCCGCGAAAATCGCGAATTTCTTTCGATCCGACGCTGCCCTTCCATTTCTTGCATTGGAAGTAGACCTGAAAAGACACGAGGTTCATTCGCAGCACGCCTACACCGTCAATTCCCCCGTCGCCAGACTTTCCACGCACCTCGACTTTGATGAAGCCGGCCTCGCGCAACAAGCGCTGCGACAGGCGCTCGAATGCGCTGGGGTCCATTTTGCCGAGCACCGCCAAGAGCGAGGACTTCCAGTTCTCTTCGCCCTCCGGACCTTCGTCGTCTTGGGGCTGCTCGACCTTTTCATGGAGATCGGGCTTCTGTTTCGCTGCAAGTCGTTTCAAGCGAGCGCGTTCGCGCTCTTCTCGCCCGACATTCTCGTAAATTGCGCGGGTCTCTTCATATGTCGAGATTGCTGCGCCCGTGTCCGTCAGAGACCAAACGCCGCGTGCCGAGTTTTCCAATGCTCCGCCTCGCTTAAGGTAGGTTCGTGCCCATGCAAGATAGTAGCTTACCCTCAGGCGGGTATCGTCGTTGGACATGACGTAGGCTTGTTCAGCCTCCGTAAGACCTTCTAGTTCGATGACCTTTTCATCCAACTCTTGGATCGTGGCAGAACCGCCGATAGCTTTCAGCGCCTCGACTGTTACCAACATCATGCCTGCCAGATCAGGCAGGCTTTCTTTATCGATCAAAAAACGTCGTGGCACGATCCGCTCCTTGACAATATCATGGTCCGGCTGGACTAACTCCTTGGTTTTCAGCCATAGAACAGGCCGGGGCAGATGCTGCAACCCGGGAAGTGCACGGGGCGCGGTTCTCCCTAGATTTCTTTTGACAGGTTACGGTGTAATAACGTGAGGCCATGAATGGTGTTGCGTAAGCGTTCGTGCGGATTGATCATCGCTTCGCCGCGGCTTCCGCGGCGTCGCGCTCCTCGCCGAGGTCGGAAGGAGACGCGATCAGAACCTTCATGATTGTAGCGTTGAAAGAAGTTTCCTCTCCGTCATCCCCGAGCGATGCAAATAGACCATAGGAATCGACAATTGTCGCGACGTGGCGAGGGTGCTGATGAACAAACACGGCTCAAAAGGGTTAGCTCATGAAGCTGTGGCCAAATAGGATTGCTACTTTCGATTTTGAGCAAGGGCAGTAAGCTGGGCGCATTGAAGTATATCTCAATGAGCCGAGCGGGAGGGGGATATGCACGTTGCTCGTGTTTATCTGCGGGTCAGTACGCAAGGGCAGGATCTCGATCGCCAGGAATCAATCATCGCTGAGGCGAGGGATGCCGGGTACTACATCGCCGGGGTCTACCGCGAGAAGGCATCCGGCGCTCGCGCCGACCGGCCGGAGCTGCTTCGCCTAATCGCGGACCTTCAGCCGGGGGAGGTTGTCGTTGCGGAGAAGATAGACCGCATCAGTCGTCTGCCTTTGCCTGAAGCTGAAAAGCTGATCGAAACAATTCGCAATAAGGGTGCTCGTCTTGCCGTACCTGGTGTGGTGGATCTTAGCGACATCGCGGCCAGCGCTGACGGCGTTGCCAAGATCGTGCTGGAGTCCATTCAGGAAATGTTGCTGAAGCTCGCCCTGCAAATGGCTCGAGACGATTTCGAGGATCGCCGCGAACGCCAGAGGCAAGGCATCGAATTGGCCAAGGCGGGCGGGAAATATGCCGGACGCCAAGCTGACCTGGTGACACACGAACGCATCATTGTCTTCCGATCTGGCGGCAACAGTATCAGCAGGACGGCGAAGCTGACCGGCTGCAGCGAAGCGCAGGTGAAGCGCGTCTGGGCTCGACATCAGAAGGAAAGCGGGAAGCCGGAAATGTTGTCGCAAAAGTTGAGTTCTGCGACTGTGCAAAAGTCAGTTGCAAAACCGTCGCTTTGATCGGGAGTTTTCGCGACAAGGGAGGGTCGCGCGAGGTGGTTTTCTTCCTTAGCTTCCCTCGATCGGAACGAGAAAGAAGCGGATTAACCCGGATCCCCGCTCGCGCGTCAACGGGTTGCAGCCGCTCCCGGAAAGGCGGCAACATGGCGTACCCACTCTGTCGGCCTCCTGGGCTTGAATGACCCAGCACAAGACACTCAGAGTGGGTCGCAGTGGCGTTGTCACACATGCAGACCAGCGAGACTGAGGCCGAGCCGTAGGTATTCACGATCCTCTGACCGAGCAAGTAGTGCCGAATCCAGAAACCAAGAAGCGAACTCTCGCGCCCCCGCGCTTGCAGTGCCACGCCAAGCCGCCCGCGTCGCCACAACAAAGGCAGCCGCAAGGTGACTAGCATCCTCGTGCCGTCCCGCATGTGCACAGCTGATCACCTGCCAAGCCAGATCACGTGGGCCGTCCGGTCGCGCGAGGTTCGACATCTGCGCCACACTCTCGGCCGGCCGACGGGCAAGAAGCAAAACGCGGGCCCGATGGATGAAGTAATATTCCGGAGGTGCCGGCATGAGTCGGAATGCCGACTCCAAAGTCTTTAAGCCCGAATCTGCATCGCCCAGGCAAGCCTGCGCGTAGCCCCATCCGGCCAATATTGTCGGATCATTCGGATTCAGTTCAAGCGCCTGAACATAGTGGCGCTTTGCCCGCGAGAACTCTTGGCGGTTCAGACAGACATATGCGAGCGCGTAGTGAGCCCGCGGGTCCGTGGTGTCGAGATTTATAGCCGCTTCAGCATGGCGGAGCGCTTGATCCAGCTTGGCTGATGCCTGCACGCCCACATCGGCGATGAATGCATGCACGCTGGCGAACGCCAGCCCATTATGGGCCCGCGCGAAGGTCGGGTCGATCTCAAGAGCCTTCTCGAACCAGTGTCGCGCTTGCGCCTGAGCTTCAGGGCTATCGACTTGATCCACATATCGGTTGCCCCGCACGAAACATTCGTAAGCGCGCAGATCCTGCGCTGGCCGGTGCTGCGCTCGCTCATGCACCAGCATCGTCAGGCGGGCAGCAACCGTTGTGGCTATTGTCGCCGCTAGCTCGTCCTGAATCGTGAACGGATTGTCCGCCGCCCGGTCATAGCGTTCGGCCCAGATTTGACGGCCCGTTTCCCTCTCGACCAACTTCGCCGTTACTCTTAGGCGCGAGCCTAACTGCTGGAGGGTCCCCTCGAGTTCGAATTGGGCATCATCAGCAGGACTGCTGCGGAAAACCGCAACGTCTCGAAACCGAGCAAGTTCGGTCGCGACTGCCTCACTCAGTCCTGACGCCAAGCCTGCCGTTCCGGCGGGCGCGTCAACGCCATCAAATGGGGCGACCATGACACCCGGGCGTCCGCCGATTGCAGCCCCGCCCGTGGGCGACTGCGCCCGCCGACCGGAGTCAAGCCGACGTTCAACTATGCGATCTCGCAGCTTGCAGGTAGCTGGTTCCGGATTCGCGCCGAGCTCGCGCTTCAGGATGGCGGCGCAGGCCTCGAACTGACGCACAGCGAGCGTCCACTGGTTCTGCTCGGCATAGTGGCGCATCAACGCCCGATGGGCTCCCTCGCTGAGAGGATCGAGAGCTAGCAGCCGGTGGGCCAGGTCATAGTCCGACTCCGTTTCGAGCAGATGGTCGATTGCCTGGACGAAAAGGCTGCGGAGCCTCTCGCGTTCTAACTCCAGCCACTCATTGAATGCAGGCGCGTGGATCTCAAGAGTAGCAAGAAGATCGCCCTTGAAGAGCGCTGCCGCCTGCCGCAGCTCGGCCGGCACGCGAGAGCGGGCGAGGCGCTCGAACTCCAACGCATCGACAACTACGCCGTCAGCCTGCAGGGAGACAGCGTCGCGTTCCGCAGTTAGAATGGTGCGGTACTCCACCAATCCTTTGCGAATATCGGTGAGGGCATAACGCAGGCTGCCACGAGCCTGCTCCTCTTCACACTCGCCCCAGAATAATCCGTAAAGCGCAGCCCGGCCATGACGGCGGCCCGGCGGCAATGCAAGATAGGCAAATAATGCCTGCGCCTTTCGGGTGCCGAAGATAACGGCTCTGCCTGACTCTGTCCGAACGCTGAACGCGCCCAAGACTTCGATGCTGATAGCAGCCATCCGATTTTTGCGCTCCTCAGCCTTACGGCGCCGTTTTTAACACGCTTCTAACGAAGCGCGAATGGCCGGCCGACGCTCCTCTCACGAGCAGGTGCGATAGTCCGACTGTAAATCAGATCGGAGCGTGCCATGACGCTATCACGCAAATGGTGGGAACCGTCGGCAGAGCATATTTCAGGCGACGAAGAACCAAGCAGTTACAACCGGGCACACCTGGACATAGGCGATCTCATGATCCTTTCGATGCAGGGCTCGGTGGTGGACCTCTCGGAGTACATACCATCGCGGAATCGCCCGCATGAACTTTACTGTGATTTCAACTCACGCGGGGTCGTCACACGCCTGGCCTCATCTGCCGCAAAAGGAATCACGCGGTGTCTGCGGGCGCAGCGATTTCTCCGCGGCCGTGGTGATCAATGAAGGGTGCATTCAATGGAGCTTACTCCTGATAAGGTAGCCCTTGTCCATCGGGTGGTTTCGGATCCCGGCCCGGATCCGGCGCTCGTCTACCACACGGATGCGGACTACGGCGCTGCTGTCGAGCAGATCCTGGCCTCTCATCCGAACGAGGAAGACATTTGGATCTTCGCCTATGGTTCTTTGATCTGGAAGCCGGAAGTGAATCATATCGAAGAGCGGATCGGGACGGTTCGAGGCTGGCACAGGTCGTTCTGCCTAAGTTTGACGAGATGGCGCGGTACCAAAGATCAGCCTGGCCTCATGATGGCTCTCGATCGAGGCGGCCAGTGCAAAGGCGTGGCGTACCGGCTCACCAGCGCAACAGCGCAGGCTCAACTCAACAAGCTGTTTCGCCGAGAGATGGGTGCAAAGCCTCCCACCAACATGCCGCGGTGGCTCACTGTCGCAATCGGTGGGCAGTCGGTGCGCGCGATCGCCTTTGTCGCGAACCGCAACGGACGCGGATATGTCGGAAAGCTTTCGCTCGAAATGACGGCCGAGAGGTTGTCCACGGCTTGTGGGCACTGGGGTTCGGGAGCCGAGTATCTCTACAACACCGTAGTCCAACTGGAGGCACGCGGTATTCGCGACCGTTATTTGTGGCGCCTACAAAGATTGGTCGCTGCCGAGATCGACGCCAATTCTTTTTGAGGACCGTAGACAGGAAGGTCCCGTTCGCTCTAACAGGACGTCCGCTTTTGTGTGCGTTGCCTGCCCGTTCCGATAGCCCGGCCCAGACGGCAAAGTTCCTGAAGGTTTGTCAACGCGGGCCGCCAATGCCAGCGGCAAACGTCGCGCTGCGGCCCGCATCGAAAAACCTTCAGGTTTTCTTCCGTAGCTTCCCTCGATCGGAACGAGAAAGAAGCGCGCCAGAGATGCCCGTTCCGGCGAAGGTCCGCTTACGAGCGGCCAAATCGGCGTGGCAAAGGCTGGTTTGGGTCATGGCGGTGAATTGACCCGGAGCAAGCGAGCTTCCGCTTAGCGTCGATTCCGGCGGCCTGGTTTTCGCAAAAGTCCTAAGTTTCGCGACAAAATGACCGGCGCTGAATTTTCAGGTAAAAATCTGTCGCAAAAGTCAGGTGCAAAAGTCAAACTTGTGCGACAGACTTTCGCGACACTTCGCGGCCCGGAATCCGGGCCGCTGCGGACGTGGTGCAGGTTTCCAGGATTTGCGAGACAACCCCTACATATCGAGACAACCCCTACATATGTAGAAGGCGTGCCGAAGGCTTTGCAGGCGCATCAGCTCGCATGAAACCGTATTCTGGTGGTACATTCGATGATGCAGGGGATCGGACTTAAACATCGCAACGGTTCTATGAAAGCATCGTCGCTCCTATTCTCCAAGAACATTTCCCCAATCTGCCCCACGCCGCATGCAGGATTGGCCTAGGCTCGGAAGTCCTCGGCTACGACACCGAAATGTCCGCAGATCACGACTACGGTCCTTGCGTTCAACTCTTTCTCCGTGAAGAGAGATTTTCCACGGTAGCCGTGGACATCATGCAGGCTCTCGATCGGAGCTTGCCCGCTTCCTTTGAGGGTCGGGCAGTTCGTTACCCCACGAATGTACGCCCACCGGCCGGGCACGCCGACAAGGGCGTGCTGGGCTCCTATCATGGCGTTGAGCTCTATACAGTATCCGCTTGGTGCGACCAGTTTCCTGGACGCCAGTTCGCAGCGGAACTCACTGCAAGCGAGTGGTTATCCTATTCGGAGCAAATGTTCTTAACCGTGACCACTGGCGCGGTGTTTCGCGATGATATAGGCGGGCTTTCTGCGCTCAGGACCCGACTTGCCTACTTCCCCCGCGATGTGTGGCTTTACAAACTCGCAGCTCAATGGGGACGCATTGCCGAAGAACGCGCCTATGTCGGCCGCACCGGCGACGTTGGGGACGAACTGGGCTCTCGCGTGATCGCGGCGCGCATGGTCGGAAATATCATGCGGCTCGCTATGCTGATCGAGCGCCGTTATTCGCCTTACCCCAAGTGGTTCGGTACGGCCTTTTCCCGATTGGACTGCGCACCCGATCTCACGCCGTTCCTTGAGCGTGTCATGATGGCACAGAATTGGCAGGAGCGTGAAGCCGGTCTCTTGGAGGCTTGCCACTTCATGGCCGAGCTGCAAATTGCAAAAAGTGTACCGGGCGCGCTCGCTCCGGCTGTTGGCTCCCTTCATGCCCGACCGTACCGGTTCATCGACTCGCTAAAAATTATCGATGCGCTGCGCGCCGCGATCGAAGATGACGACGTTCGGCAGTTACCGGAGTCCGGAGCAGCCGACCAGTTCCTAAGCAGTAACTACGTTCTCGCGGTTCCCGCCTACGCGAGTGCCGCCACAATCGCGCTGCTGAATACGACACTCGGAAGAGGAAGGAACTGAAGCTACAGCGTGCTTGGCCGAGGGGCACGGTTCGCCCGATCCACCTTTGCCAGGTTTGAAAATCAGGAGTTCTGCGACAGACATTTGCGACACTTCGCGGCTCGGAATCCGGGCGGCTGCGCGCCGGGTTTGGTCGAATTTGAAACTGCGCTCACTTGGACATTTTGAGCATTGCAGTCCCGATCAACGTAACGCCGATGGAAGCCAACTTCGCCAGGTCGAGCCGCTCCTTGAGGAAGAAGACACCAAACAGCACAGCGAACACCATGCTGGATTCCCGGACGGCGGATACCAGAGCCAAAGGCGCTTGCGTCATTGCCCAAGTGACGATCCAGTACGCCAAGAGAGAAATCATGCCCCCGAGAATTCCGACTTTCCAGCATTTCCGCAGCGAGACACGAACCTGCCCCCTTCGTAGATACAACGCCACCAAGGTTATCGGTATACCGTTGAAGAGGTGAGACCAGAAAGTGTAGCTCTCTGCGGTTTCGGCAAGACGGGCACCTAAACCATCTACGACCGTATATCCGGCGGTGAATATGCCTGTGCCCACTGCATACAGCACTGCCTTTGGTTCCCGGAAGCCATTCGCTCCGCGCGTCAGGGCTAGGCTCATGATACCCAGCGCGATAACAACGACCGAAAAACCTGCCTGCGAGGTTAGTGTCTCACCCACGATCGCAATGGATATGAACGCTACGATCAGCGGTGAGCAACCCCGAGAAATGGGATAAACGTGGCTCAGGTCTCCGTAACGATATGCTTTGATCAGAAACACGCAGTAGGCAGTGTTCAGCACACATGAAGCCCAAATATAGGGCCAGCTTTCTGCCGTTGGGAACGCCACAAATGGAACAACCGCGATGCCGACGGCAACCTGGCTCATCATCATGATTGCTATCATGACCAGCCTGTCAGCATTCACCTTGACCAAGGCGTTCCATGCCGCATGCAAAACAGCCGCGCCAAAAACCATCATAAATACGCCGGCTGTCACATAAATCTCCGTGTTCGGTAGTGTTAGAGCGTCCGCAACTTTCGATTAGCAGCTGTCACATGTCCAACACGTGACAGCGGTGTCCTCGTGAGCCGGGCCAATGCTGAAAAAGTCAGGCTTTCTGCGACACTGTTGCCTCGAACGACGGTCGGCGGCGGCTGAGCAAAAACAGGATCAGGAGCGCGCCGCATGAACACAGTGTGGCGAGGCCAAGGAGCGCATGGCTGCCAAACTGTGTCAGCAAACCGATGAGGGTCGGAGGGGACGCAGCCGAAATTAGATTGAGCGGCAGCGCGATGCGCGACGTTGCTTTGGCAAATTCGGCTTTGTCGTAGAACACCAAAGGAATGGTGGCCCGAGATACCGCGAGCGCGCCGCTGCCCAGGCCATAGAGCAGGATGAAGCCGACGACCGTCCAATAAGTGCCATCGCCCACGATGAGCAGCAACATGGCGACGGGCAAGCCGATACCGGCGACGGGACAGGTAACGACAGCTATCATTTCAAGGCGGGCGGCGGCGCCGATACGATCGTCGAATCCGGTTCCTATAGCGACAATGACGAGCTGGATTTCGGGGCGGGCATCGACGCGAACGAGCTCTGGTTCAGCCAGCAGGGCAACAACCTGGTCGTCTCGGTGCTGGGAACAACCGACAAGGTGACGATCAACGACTGGTTCGCCGGGCCAGGAAACGTCATCGAGACGATAAAGTCCGGCGATGGAAAGGTGCTCAATCACTCCGACGTGGCAACGCTGGTCGCTGCAATGGCCGGGTTTGATCCCGCAACGTCGCCGACGGGGTCAGGCATCCAGCCTGGTGACCCGCTGCTTGGCAATCCGGCTCAGACAGGCACTATCGCAGCAGCCATGCAGTCGTCCTGGGCGGCAGCTTGAGTTGAGCGATTGACAGATCCGAGCCGTGCGTCGGCTCGGATCTACCACTCACAGATACGAGACGCTTATCACCCGATGCTTGATCGCATCGCTCGTGTGGGCCTAGACTCCTAGACTCGAACCCGTGCCTAACAAATGAGTGCCGGCAATGGCCGGCTGGCATTCATTCGGCCGTGACGAATCAAACTCGATGGCTATCGCTCCCGTCGTCATCAACAACCCCGAGGACAGCCACGTACGCCACGCCTGGCTGCTGAGTTTCAGTGACGAGGCCCTGAGGCCTGCCTCCTTGCTGGCGCAACGCGATCTCGACAGATATACAATGCCAGCTTGGTCCAGCCACGAGAGGATAATTCATGCTGTTTGGGAATTCCCACAAGAAATTCGCGGGAACGTGGGACGATCGGCTCGACGGGTTATTTTCGTGCGGCGTGGACTACTCCGGTAAGACGGTTCTCGATGTTGGCTGCAGTATGGGGATTGTCGCTTATGAAATCGCCAAACACAAACCAGCTTACATCCATGGAATTGACATCCTGAAGCCGCACATCGGCGTGGCTCGCTCGATCTTTCTAGGGTCAAGCGTCGAAAGCCGATTTGACGCCATGAACCTGGGGAGCCGAAAGCTTCCGTCTGTTCTACAGGAGAGGTACGATATCGTTCTTCTCCTCGCCGTTTATCAGCATGTCCGCAGGGGATTGGGCCAAGAGAAGGCCGATCGCATCTTTACCGACATCATCAACCGCGCACAGACAATTGTGGCGCGAGTTCCCGACGAAGACGACATTCGTCTTCAGTCATTAATTGAGGGTGCTGCTGGGTTCACCTTATCTCATCGCAACAAGTCGCCAAGAGGGAGTACAGTTCTGGCTTATAATCGCCATTAGGCCAGTGCGCTTCTACGGCCCTCTCATCATTTTGGTATCGCTTGGCCGTTCGAGCGGTGGTTACGATCGCCTCGGCAACACGCCGTCAGACAGCAAAGTCTCGATCACGATCCAAGAGCGACAAGATACACTGGCGCGAGTTCGAGGGGTTCACTGCCGAGTTCTTCGAGCAGGGCACCTATTGCGGCGCGCCCTGCACCTCAGGCCGGGTTACATGCAACTGCTGAGCGTGCATCCAGTCGGCCGCGGCCTGCGCCTTGGCGGCGGCGGTGATGATAGCGCGCTTGTCGTGCTTCAGGACGGCGAGCCAACTTGCCAGGTAGGCGGCGGTGTTATCGCGCGGATCATGAGCCACGCCGAGATCGGCGCAAAGGAATGATGCCGCGAGCTCGGCGACTTATCTGAACAGTCAACCTGTCTCAGTGGGCCTTCTTGGCGCTGAATCCGAGAATTCACCGGATTTTCGATCAGCGGATCGGCATGAGACAGATTCCATGATGGAATCGATGCTCACGAAAAAAACGTCCAGAGCGCCTGGAAGACATAGCCGATCACCAATGATCCCGAAACTGCGAGCGCCACGAAGAGGGCGATGGTTGACGGCCTAAGGACCAAAGCTACGGCCAAGACGCCCCAAATACTGACCGCGCCGCCTGAAACGAGGAGTGCCATTGCCGCACCGGGTGACATGCCGAGATCAAGTAATCCTCGAACCAAGGGCAGTGCCGCAAGACCATCGAGATACATTGGTGCACCGACCAGCACCGCAAGTGGGATAGCATATGGGGAGCCCTCGCCGACATAGGTGGTGAGGAGATGAGACGGTAGAAGGTCGCGCAGCAGAAACTCGGCCGAAAAAGCAAATATCAAACAGATCACGACGATCCTTGTTGTGGAAATAAGGTTCGCTCCAAATGCTCGAATGCGAGCTGGCTCTCGCCAGATTCGGAAAGAGAAATCCGTTGGCGTGCACGTGCCGCACTGCCCATTATCCATAAATCGCTGCGGCCTTAACGGGTTTTGAACCATCTGCGTGCGCGCAAGGAGAGCCGTTCCCGCGCCTGAAAAGACTCCAAGCGCAAAGGCCGCAAGCATCTTTCCGAGGGCGAATCCAGGGCCGAGGAGCGCCCACGTCGCGGTGAACATTGTGGGTCCGGTAACAGGCGAGGAAAGCCAAAATGCCATGATGGGCGCGAGCGGAACGCCGGATGAAAGAAACCCGGTCGTGAGCGGCAGCACCGTTACGCCGCACACAGGTGTCACGGTGCCGATTGCCGACGCGATGACGACAGTTGAGATAGGGCGCCCCTTAAACCACCGTGCCGTTATGGTCGCCGCTCCGCTGGCCGCAACCCATGCCGAGATGACTAGCCCAATTGCAATCATCGGCGCGACATCGAGGAAGCTCTGCACGACGAAACGAAGCGTCTCCTGTGCCCTTTGCGGCCACGTAAGGGCGACAACGACTGTCAAAACGGCAGCCGTCGCCCAGATGACCTGCTTTCTTTGGGGCCTCGGGAGCGTGACAATCATGGCACCATCCTTTTTGGTGACGTTCATACATTGCCGGCTTCCATACGGAAAACGAATAGCATAAATATCAGCTATGAGCTTGAACGATGGAAGATCGGCACAACTGGACAGCGATTTGCTGCGTACGTTTCTCGCTGTAGCCAAAGCAGGGAGGTGTCAGCGGCGGCGCGGCGCACCTGCTCCGCACACAGTCTGCCGTTAGCCTGCAAGTGCAGAAACTGGAGGGTACTGTCGGACAGCGCATGTTCGAAAGGCATGGCCGTGGGGTTACCATAACTGCTGCCGGCGAGCAGTTGCTGCCCGTCGCTCGCCGTGTTGTCGAAATGCTGGATCAGACAGTCGCCGATCTGCGCGGAACGCAAGCGGACGAAGAAATCCGCTTCGGGATTCCCGAGGAATATGGTGATACGATCCTGCCGTCTATCCTGGCAGCCTTCACCGAAGAGGAGCCCACAAGCCGTATTTTTGTGCGCTGCAGTTCGAGCATGGAGTTTCCACATGCGTTGGCCGTCGGCGAGTTGGACATCGCTCTGCACTCACCTGAGCGCGTCTCAAAGGACGACGTTGTTGTTCATAGTGAACGCGCCGTGTGGGCCGGCTCCGTTTTCCACAATATCGAAACACGACGGCCCCTGCCGGTGGCTCTATTCGACAAAACCTGCTGGTGGAGGGAACGTTGTCTCGATCTTCTTCGGAAATCCGGGCTGGAGCATCAGATCGTTTGCACCAGTGAGAGCGTTTCTGGCGTTCGGGCCGCGATCGCGGCCGGCATCGCGATCGGCGTCTTGCCGCAACGCGCATTGACGGATCAAATGCGAACGGTTGCCGATGAGAAACTGCCGCAGCTAGGAGAAACACATCTGATGCTCACCAGCTCTTCGAACGCACCTAAACGGCTAGCCGACAAATTGACGGTGATCATCTCAAGGACATTCGAGGGAAAGTGACGTCGTTTTTGCGGCAATACGTCCGGCGATCGACCAAGCTGTCAGAATGTTCGTCGCCGCCGCCATCGCGGAGATCGCCGGCTGCTTCAGCTTCTGGCTGTGGCTTTGTGAGCCCAGCCGAGCTGGTGGCTGGCGCCGGGGCTGGTCTCGCTCGTCGTGTTCGCCTGGCTGCTCACGCTGGTGGACAGCAGCGCGGCCGGGCGGGCCTACGCGGCTTATGGCGGCGTCTACATCGCCGCCTCGCTGGCATTGGGCGATCGAGGGGTGAGGCCGGACTGTTGGGACACTTTGGGCGCCGCGATCAGCCTCGTCGGCGCCGCCGTCATCATCTTCGGCCCGCGTTCCGCCTAATGTGACGGCTGCCGGGCGTGCATCCAGTCGGCGATCTGCTGCGCCTTGCTCGCGGCGGTGAAGATGGCGCGCTTGTCGGAGCGGAGCACCCCAACCAGGAGGCGATATAGCGGGCGTGATCGGGCCGCGGCTCGACGCTGAGGTCGAGATCGGCGCAGATCATGGCGCTGAGAAGCTCGACCGTGCATTCCTCCATTGCGTAGGCGGCCGAGCCGAACCGCCCGGTGAGATCGCGGCCGAGGCGGTGCCTGGCGCCAGAAGCGTGCCCGCATCGTGGAGCAGGACGGCGTAATAGGCAACGGCGTCCCGGAAACAGGCGAACTCGGGCATCTGCACGTGATCCCTGGAGGGGATGTAACAGGCCCGCGAGCCGCCGTGGCGGATGTCGATGCTCAGCGCCGCGCAGAAGCGCTCGGCGCGCTCGATCCGCTCGGCCTCGGGCAGCACCGGCACTGTGGGTGGCGTATAGCCGTCGACTTGCGTGCAGTTGAAGACCGTGTAGCCGCGGGCGAACATGCCGCGTGCGGGCTCGTCGTGATCGTCGGCTCCTTCCTGACGCTCGGCGCCGCTGTCGCGATCACTCATCTTCCAGAACACGACAAGGTGGCCGCGCTCGCCCTTGCGAACCTGAGCGCCGATCTCCTGCCATTGGCGATAGGTGCCCCAGATGCCGGCGGGGTAGCCAGCCGCATGTGCCGCAGCCCAAAGGGTGATGACGTTGACCCCGCGATATGTCTTGCGTGAGGCGACGTTGACGGGGGTGGTGATGGCCGATCCGTCATGGTGCCAGGGCATCCGGTAGTCGCCGGCATTTCGACCGTCATCTGGGCCAACCATNGATGGCGGCGATGATCTGGTTGGTGACGCGCTCATAGATATCGTTGTTGGTCCGGCCTGGCTGTTGCGATCGGTGGTCATGGGTGCCTCCTGTGCTCGCCCTCTCCGTCGAGGGCGAAGCGGCAGGGGCGGACGCGGCGAGCCGGGCCGTCACACTCTGTTCTCGGTTACTGGTGCGGAACAGGGTTGACGGCCCGGCAGCGTCTGCCACAACCGAGCCCCTGCCTCGACGGGCGAGCACAGGAGCCAGTGGCTCGACGGCCAGCGTATTGCTGAGCTGGGCGCCTGTCGCGACCAGTTGATCGAGTCGATGCCACTCCGCCGATTTGGTGAGCGCCATTTCCAGCGGCACGCCATCATTGCGGGCTTCGAGCAACGAGGCGCCCAGCGCCGTGAAGGCGCGCAGCGTGTCCGTGACGGCTGTCTTGGAATCGGCAATCCGTTCATCGTGTAGTCGTTTCGCCTCACGCCAGGTCTTCCCCACGATCCGGTCATGGGTCTCGACCACGGCATCGGCGACCGCCGCCTCCCATTCCACGGCGCAAACGGCAAGGATC
>NZ_AYWU01000026.1:0-98995 GCF_000502375.1 Mesorhizobium sp. L48C026A00
ATTATGAGGCCGGACACGCGACGGAACTCGACCGCATTGCTCATCGCCAAAGTGAAAGAAATCACTTGCATTCCCGGGGGCGTCCACACACGGCCCGAAGCTGCGAAAAGGGCCAACTCTGCGAGCCCACTAAACTTTACCTTGGCCCGCCTTCTGTCGGAGCGATCACGCAGGCGGCCATCATGGTCGCTTCGCTTGAAGCCACCTATTCCAGACCAGGCGTTACGCCCGACGAAACGGGCGCCTGACGGCGCCCTCCTCCCCACGCGATATCGAGAGCAAGAGGCAGGCCGGAAAGAGGTCGGACCGGCGCGGTCGAAAAGAGAGCGCCCGCCGGTTCCCCTTCATCCCGCTCTCCGGAGGCCTGCCCCATGTCAGCGATAGCCCTGCTACCGCGCGCGCCGGCGCGTGACGCCGCGTTGGACGAAGCGCTTGCCAGATACGATGCAAATTTGGCCGCGTATCGTGTCCTCTCCGCCAAGATGCGTTCCCCAAACCGCGCCGCGCTATTCGAAGCGCTCGCCGCAGCGCGCATCTCTCTCATTATCGTCGCCGTCGACCCAGACGACGATGACGGCCGCATCGAGCAATTAGCGCTCATTTCCGACGATCGATCAACGCGGCTCCCCCAGGGACCCATCACCCTCTCAATTCCGCAATGGGGATTGCCGGACCCTATCCCCCTCGAGCTGTCAATCCCTCATGCGATCGAGCGCATGGCCTATGACTGCCTGGAGCAGGCTTACGGCACTTGCGAGGTCGATCCCTCCAGCCCGGACAAACTCGTTTTCAACGTTGCGGCCCGTTCGATCGTGCTCGTGCCCCGCCATGGAGGAAAAGCCAATGCCTGATGTCATCGAGACCACAGTGTATCGCCTCGACGAACTGTCCGACGCGGCCAAGGAAATCGCGCGCGCCTGGTACAGGGAGAACGGCTTCGATTATGACTGGTTCGAATTCGTCTATGATGATTTCGAGACCATCTGCGCCATCCTCGGCATTCGCCTCAAGACCCGTCCCGTTCAACTGATGAGCGGACAATCGCGATCGGATCCCCGTATCTGGTTCTCTGGCTTCTGGAGCCAGGGCGACGGCGCCTGTTTCGAGGCGTACTACGCCTATGCCAAGGACTGCGTCCACAAAATCCGCGCTCACGCGCCGCTCGACGAAAGACTGCACCGCATCGCCGACACCCTGCAACGCGTGCAGCGTCGAAATTTCTATCAGCTCAAAGCGGAAACTGTGCATCGTGGCCACTATTACCACGAATATTGCATGTCCGTTTCGGTCGAGCGCGACAGCCCGACCTATCAGGACGTCGCCGGCGATGCAGAGGATGTGATTATCGAAGCGTTGCGGGACCTGGCGCGCTGGCTCTACCGCCAGCTCGAGCAGGAATACGACAACATCTCGTCTGATGAAGCCGTGGACGAGACCATCATCGCCAACGGCTACACCTTCACTGCGACAGGCCGACGCTTCGGCTGAGAGTTAGAGGCAGGCCGGGAAGGGCAAGCCTTCCCGCGGCCAAAGAGAGCCGCCGGGAGCTTTCCCTGAAACCCGGAGGCCTTCATGAACGTCCCCTTCAGCCATATCGGCTCCATTCCCCTCAACGCTCAGCTCGCTGCCGCCCCGCTCCTCGCGGCGGCGCGCGCCCTTCTTCCCTTTCTCGAAACCGGCAAGGCCATCACGACGGACATGCTGCGCAATGCCGTCGAATCCGCCTATGGCGACACAGACGCCAATGGTGCATGGGTCTGGAAGGACGCCTACGAAGCGCTCGAATGCGCGCAGATCCTCTTCATGCTCAAATACGGCTCGCGCATTCGCCGTCAGGCAGCCGATCCGGCCGCCGAACTGGCGATGGTTGAGCGGATCTCCGCGCTTGTTCCCACTCAAACCCGCCGTTCCGAGGAATCGCAGCGCCTGCAGCAATTCTCGACGCCGCTGCCCCTTGCCTTCGTCGCTGCCCATGCCGCCGGTCTCTCGGCCGATGATCTCGTCCTCGAGCCGTCCGCCGGCACGGGCACGCTCGCCTGCTTCGCACGCATCGCAGGCTCCGATCTTGCTCTCAACGAACTTGCTGACGATCGCGCGCAGCTCCTCGGCGACATTTTCGAGGCAGATGTCACCCGTCACGACGCCGCCACCATCCATGACCGGCTCGATGCCTCGCTTTCCCCCACAATCGTGCTGATGAACCCGCCGTTTTCGGCCGCGCCGAACGTCGAAGGCCGATTCCGTGCCGCGACCATGCAGCACGTCCGCTCCGCGCTCGCTCGCCTTTCCGTTGGCGGGCGCCTTGTCATGATCTCAGGTTCGAACTTCGCCCCTGGCTCCAGCCAATGGGGTGATTTCTTCCGGTCGATCGAGGACCGCGCCACCATTCACTTCAGCTCTGCGATCTCAGGCCGGGTCTACGCCAGTCACGGCACCACCTTCGAAACCCGTCTCACCGTGATCGACAAGGGGGCCAACTCCGGAGCGGCTGCCGCGCTGCATACGCAGCCAGCCGTTTCGTGCGCTGAGCTGCTGACGCGCGTCGCCAACGGCGTTCCCGCCCGCAGCCTCGCCATCACCCCATCCGCTGTATCGCTCCGGACGACAAAGCCGGCTGTGACCATCATGGCCTTGCGCGACAAGGCACGCGCCCAGGCCCGTGCGGCGGCAGCAGAAGCAGCTCGACACCCTCTCGACAAGGCCGAAGTCGGAGACGTCGTCTATGAGCCTCGCGCCGACAGTTCCGACACACCGACGCAGCCGGCCGGCCTCTACGAGCCCTATCGCGTTCAGGCTATAAATATTGTCGGCGCCGTCGCACATCCGACCGCTCTCGTTCAATCGGCCGCAATGGCGTCGATTGCGCCTCCTCTCCCCTATTATCGGCCGACCTTGCCGAAATCCCTCATTGCAACCGGGGCTCTTTCCGATGCCCAGATCGAGAGCGTGGTCTATGCCGGCGAGGCGCACAGCGCGCACCTGTCGGGCACCTACACAGTCAATGACACATATGACCAGCTGAAGGCCGCGCCCGAAGACGCCGACAACGCCTTCAGGGTCCGCCGTGGCTGGTATCTCGGGGACGGAACCGGGTGCGGCAAGGGTCGCCAGGTCGCCGGCGTGATCATGGACAACTTTCTCAAGGGTCGCCGGCGTGCCGTGTGGATCTCCAAATCCGACAAGCTGATCGAGGATGCCGTCCGCGACTGGACCGCTATTGGCGGCGCTGCATCCGACATCGTGCCGCTCGCCCGCTTTCGCCAGGGCGCGCCCATCAAGCTCGAGCAGGGCATTCTCTTTGTCACCTACGCCACAATGCGGACTGCCGAACGTCAGGACGGCGACGGCAACTTGAAGGCAAGCCGCCTCCAGCAGCTGATCGACTGGCTTGGCCAGGATTTCGACGGCGTGATCGCATTCGATGAAGCCCATGCAATGGCCAATGCCGCCGGCGACAAGGGCGAACGCGGCGAAAAGAAACCCTCCGAGCAGGGCCTTGCCGGCCTTCGCCTACAGAACGCCGTCCCCGACGCTCGCGTCGTTTACGTCTCAGCCACCGGAGCGACAACCGTTTCCAACCTGGCCTATGCCAGCCGCCTCGGCCTTTGGGCCACTGGCGACTTTCCCTTCGCATCCCGTGCCGATTTCGTCGGCGCCATGGAATCTGGCGGTATCGCCGCCATGGAGGTGATCTCGCGCGATCTCAAGGCCCTTGGCCTCTACATCGCCCGCTCAATCTCCTTCGAAGGCGTCGAATATGAAATGCTCGTCCACGAGCTCACGGATGCGCAGCGTGCGATCTATGACGACTATGCCGGTGTATTCCAGGTCATCCACCAGAATCTGGAACAGGCGCTTCTTGCCTCCGGCATCACATCGGATGAAGGCACCCTTAACAGGCAGGCGAAATCAGCGGCTCGCAGCGCCTTCGAAAGCAACAAGCAGCGCTTCTTCAATCATCTTATCACGGCCATGAAGTGCCCGTCACTGATCAAGGCTATCGAAGAGGACCTTGCCTCCGGTCACTCGGCTGTGATCCAGATCGTCTCGACAAGCGAAGCCCTGCTCGATCGTCGGCTTGCAGAAATCCCGGCCTCGGAATGGAACGATTTGTCGCTCGACATCACGCCCCGCGAGTATGTCATCGACTACCTCGCCCATTCCTTCCCGACGCAGCTTTTCGAGCCTTACACTGACGAGGACGGAAATCTCCGCTCAAAGCCTGCTCTCGATGCAGACGGCAACCCCATCCAGTGCCGCGAAGCTCTCGAACGACGCGACCGCCTGATTGAACATCTTTGCGCTCTCCCCCCAGTACACGGCGCGCTCGACCAGGTTCTCTGGCATTTCGGAAAAGACCGCGTCGCCGAGGTAACCGGCCGCACGCGCCGCATCGTCCGGACATCTGATGGTCGTCTCGCCGTCGAACGCCGCCCAGGGTCCGCAAATCTCAGCGAGGCGCGGGTCTTCATGGATGATGCCAAGCGTATCCTCGTCTTCTCCGACGCCGGCGGTACCGGCCGCTCCTATCATGCGGACCTCACCGTAAAAAATCAGCGGTTGCGCGTACACTACCTTCTCGAACCCGGCTGGCGCGCTGACAACGCCATCCAGGGCCTCGGGCGCACTCACCGGACCAATCAGGCGCAACCGCCGCTCTTCCGGCCCTGCGCCACCAACGTCAAGGGTGAGAAGCGCTTCCTTTCCACCATTGCCCGTCGGCTCGATACCCTCGGTGCGATCACCAAGGGTCAGCGCCAGACTGGGGGGCAAGGCATGTTCCGGCCCGAAGACAATCTGGAAAGCCCCTATGCGCGCGCAGCGCTGCGGCAGTTCTTCTCCAATCTCGTTCGCGGCAAGGTCGATGCCTGCTCATTGACCTACTTCATCGACATGACCGCCCTGAACATCGTCGATTCTGCAGGTTGCCTGCTCGACGAGTTGCCGCCGATCTCGCAATTCCTCAATCGTTGCCTCGCGCTCACGATCGACATGCAGAATGCCATCTTTGAGACATTCGAAATGCTGCTCGACAAGATCATCGATGACGCGCTGCGCGCTGGCACTCTCGATGTCGGCCTCGAAACACTCACCGCGGAGCGCTTCGATGTCATCGAACGCCGAGTCATCCATCAGCATGTGGCCAGCGGCGCGACCACACTGGCGCTGAGCATCAACGAGACGACCCGGAACAAGCCGTTCTTGCTCGACACGGTTCGTCAGATCGCCGCTTCGGATCGTTCGGCCAGTTTGCTGGTCAATGCGAAGTCCGGTCGCGCCGCATTGATGCAATCGGCCCCGAGCGTCATGGATGAAGATGGAACGCCAATCCGTCGCGTGCAGCTCACTCGGCCCATGCATCGCGAAAAGCTTTTCGAGGCGGAACTAGAGCTTTCACACTGGAATCCGGCGACCGACGCCGAATTCGAGCACGCCTGGTCGGACGAGGTGTCGCAGATACCTCAGTTTTCGACGCGTCGCCTCACGCTGATCTCCGGCCTTCTGTTGCCAATCTGGAACAGGATTCCCGACGAAAACTGCCGTGTCTATCGCCTCGAAACCAATGAAGGCGAACGCATCCTCGGCCGACTGGTGACGACGGACCAGCTTTCATCGGTCTACCGCTCACTTGGCATCGACGCCACCGTGGATATGACGCCGGCCGAAATGCTCGAAGCCGTCATGGAACGCGGTGCTACGGTCGATATTTCCGGCGGTCTCACCCTGAAACGCTCCCGCGTCATGGGTGAGCTTCGCCTTGAAATCACCGGCCATTCCGCTTCGGCGCTGCCCGCGCTCAAGGCTCTCGGTTGCTTCACTGAGATCATTTCATGGTCAACCCGGCTGTTCATACCCGCCAACAATCCGGGCGTGCTCGACAGACTGCTTGAGCGCTACCGGATGGTCGACCATTCGGAGGTAGCATGATGAACAATGCCTCCGAAATCTCACGCGCCCTCGCCGAGCACGCCGAAGAATTCTGCCGGTCCTGGCTCCCTGCCGGTCGAAAGATCGGCAATTACTGGATCGTCGGCAACAAGCATGGCGATCCCGGGCAAAGCCTTGCCGTGCGACTGAATCAATCGGCCGGCCGCCGCCCCGGCCTTTGGACGGACCACGCCACCGGCGAGTATGGCGATCTTCTCGATATCATCGGGGAGCAACTGCCCTTGCCTACATGGGGAGCCGTCTTTTGCGAAGCCCGGCGCTTTCTCGGACGGCCCGATATCGGTTCAGTGCAGCGCGCCGTTGCGCACAACGGCAACACATCGGACTCGGATCGTTCCCTCGCAGCACGCAAGCTGTTTGCCATCGGGCGCCCGGTGCAAGACACGCTTGCGGAGCGTTATTTGCGCTACCGTGGTATCGCCCGCTTCGGACCGGCACTGCGGTATCATCACGCCGTCTACTTCCGCGACGAAACCGGACAAAGCCGTCAGCTTCCTGCCCTGCTTGCCGCGATCACCGACAATGCAGGCCTGGTCACTGGTTGCTCTCGAACATGGCTGGACCCATTGCAGCCGCGCCTCGCATCGATCGCAGCGCCCAAGCGCGTGATCGGCAACCTTGCAGGCCATGCCGTGCGGTTTCAGCACGGCTCCGGGTCCGTCGATCTCATTGCCGGCGAAGGCATGGAGACGGTGCTTTCCATAGGCACGGCCTTTCCACTCCTTCCCCTCGCTTCCTGCCTGACGGCAACGCATCTCGGCCAGTTCATGCCACCAGCGCACATCAAACGTCTCTGGATCGCCCGCGATAATGATAACGCCGGCGTGCAGGCCGCGCAGCTGCTTCGTCAGCGTTCCGAAGATCTCGGGATCGCTGTTTTCGACCTATTGCCGGTGCGCAACGACTTCAACGACGATCTTCGCGAAGACGGTCTCATCGCACTTCGAGCCCGGCTGCAAGCCGCCTTCGACAATGCCCGTATCCTCGATCTGGCGAAGGTCTGAAAGGAAACAGGCGCGGCGGGAACCGGCCCGGTAAAGCAGTGGGCCGCACGGCCTGGATGAGTTCGCGACATAACCCTCCGGGTCGGGCGCAGAGGCGCCCTCGACCGCCCCGCAACGCCGCCACCTGCAAAAAATTCCCCGCCGGGCAAGCCCGGCTCCTCGCGCAACAATTTTTTGCGTGACGGCGTCCTTCGCTGCGCTGCGGCCCTTCGGGTGCGCGGCGGTCTCCTGAGGGTTGATATCGCCTCATCCCAGGCCGAGCTGGCCACAACAAAAGGACCGAACCATGTCGCAGCACCTTGCTCCCACGTCCAGCCCAACCGCCGCCCTCCTCGACGAACTCGCGCTCTACGGCGTCCGCCCCCACTCCGACGAACCCGACTTCCGTCCCCTCCCCGATGCAGACGCCGTTGAAGGAGGCGTCGCGACCATGGTCGACGCGATCCAGTCGATCTTCTCCGGAACCCGCCTCGAGGACGAAGCCGAAGAAGTGCTCTGGTCCGTCGTCAACCTCTTTCATCGCCGCCTCTCCCACACGCAGAAGCGCCTTGACGACAACGAAGGCCGTCAACGCACCGCGCTTGCCGAACAGGACGGCTCCGAGGTGAAGAGCGTCGAACTGGAAAGGCTGGTCGCGGAAGGCTTCTCGCTCACCGAATGCCGCAACGCCTTCGAGGCGATGCGCGATGTCGCCGCCGAACACTACCGCGTTGAAACCGGTTCCGCTTGGCTGCCTCGCACTGGTTCCAAGGTCTCGCACCGCGCCCTGACCGCCACCGTCATCGATAGCCGCAACTTCATTTCCGCCAAGCGCCGTTCCGAGATCGAAACCCATTGCCCGGCCGGAACGCGCATTGCCTTCACTGGCGGCGACTATCAGGACTATGACGCCATCTGGCAGGTGCTCGACCAGACCCGCGAAAAGTACCCGGACATGATCCTGCTGCACGGCGGCACACCGTCCGGCGCTGAACTCATCGCCGCCAAATGGGCCGACGCCCGTAGCGTCACTCAGGTGGCCTTCAAGCCCGATTGGAAGGCGAATCGCAAGGCTGCCCCCTTCAAGCGCAACGATGCCCTGCTCGACACGATGCCGATCGGCGTCATCGCCTGCCCGGGCACTGGCATCACCGAGAACCTGGTCGACAAGGCTCGCGCCCTCGGTATCCCGGTTAAGCGCATCGGCAACAGGAAGGCGTCGTGATCGACGCCCTCCTACAATCGCCGGGGCTATCAATGCCCCGGCTAAGCCACAGCCAAGCCGTCGATCTCCTGGCCGATGGCCATATCGCCCTCCGGCTCCTCTTTGTCATCGGCGTCTTCATCGGGCGGTGGAGGTTCAAGGTCAAGAACGCATTCCGCACACATCAGCCGGACATTGGGCTTCGCCCACGCATTCAGACCGCATGACGGACAGGTATAGCATGTCTTGCTCGCCGCCTTCTTGCGACGCGCCGCCTGCTTTTTCGCGTCGTCCCACAACTCGACATAGAGCGCGTCGAAGCCTTCCTTCTCCAGCTTGGCAAAAACGGTCCGGAAAGGTCCTCCCTGTGCAATGTAGTGCGTGACACGCTGCCAGGTCTTTTTGCCGCCAGGCTCTCCGGTCGATGACGGAGCGAGCCCCACGGAATGCATTTTCTCCGCCCATTCGCGGTTGTGATAGCCGCCGCGCGACGGCTTGCCGAAATGGTGCTGCCACAGATGCACCATCTCATGCGCGAGTCGAAAGGCTCTGTTCTGTCGTGCGAACGCTGAACTGCGAGGGGTTCAGCGCGATTCAGTCGGTCACGAGCGCGCCGTCCTTCGAGCCGAAACGACCGCCGGCGAAATAGCCGTAGGCCTTTTTCACCCGCGGCATGGTTATGAGGCACGACGGCACGTCCCCGAAATTCCGCATTGAACACCGCATAGGCATGCTCGAGCCCGTTATAGGTTTTCTTCGTCGGATTGATCTTCATCATGAGGCCAAATTGTTTCGTACGATACAATTCGGGCGTTTGAGGTCCCAGCAAGCCCCGCGCTTTCGGCCATATGGTTCAAGCGGACTCCAGTCGCAAGGATCCCAGATCGGGGAGACATCGCCATGCTTCAGGCCATGGCCGTCGCAACGATGCTGGCGAGGCTGATTCACGGGAAACACGGAATGAGCAGGATTCTGCGAACCGGCGCAGGGGCGGAAGGCAGACACAGTCGCGCAGATCGATCGCCAGCGAAATGCGACCCCCTTTGAACCGTGACCTGTGCCCGGACAGCATGGTGCTTCGGCCACACACCGGCCGCTAGCTGAGATCGGCGAAAGCCGGGCCCGTCCTACGGCCCTTCCGTTGAGAGGCAAACACGAGGAGCGGAGACAACGTTCTCCGTGTCTAATCCGAATTCATCCCCAGTGACGCCCCTTATTCGAACCGCCGCCGTCGGCCGGGTCAACCCACGCCTGACCCTAAAGGGCAAGCCAGCGGGGGGTTCCCCATAATCGCTGCGCGATCACGGCGCGCAGGCGCGCCGCCCTTCGGGTGGGTGATCCCCCTCCCCCGCTGGCACAGGCATGGGTCAAGCTCCGGGATAAATCCCGTCGTGACCAGTCCGCCGTCTGGCGCTTTGTCATGGGGCGTTCACGGGAATGATCCCGATCAGCTAAGGAGAACCGCAATGTCCGCCACCATCGCTCGCCTCACCGCCAACGAAAAAGGCTTCACCGGCACCCTCGCCACCCTCGCGATCCGCTGCCCGATTTCGATCGTCGAAAACGCCAAGCGCAGCGACGAAAGCCAGGAACCCGACTACCGCGTGGTCGCATCCCGCAACGGCTTCGAACTCGGCGCAGCCTGGGTCCGCACCTCGCAGCGCACCGGAGCCGAATACATCTCCGTCTCGCTTCGCGCCCCCGAGTTCGGCACCCTCTACGCCAACATCGCACCGGCCCCCGGTGGCAAGGAAGGCGAATACGTCATGATCTGGAACCCGCCGGCGAACTAATCGGCCCGCTCTGTAAAAACCCCCGCCCGCAAGGGCGGGGGTTTCTGCGTCGGTGCCCCTCAAACAACCGAAAGGAGTGCTCGCAATGCCCGTCAACAGGCTGCAAAACGTTGAAAATCATGGCAGAAATGTCTATATTGAGCGCCGAAAGAGAGGCGCCATGCTCGACAATGTTCCCGACATCATCACCACGCGCGAACAAGCCGACGCGGTGATCAATGCCTTCTTCCAGACCGGCGACCTCGACGTGTTTTCGCGTCATCGTCAGGCAATGCTCGATGACGACGATCGCGGCAGCCTCGCCATCATGCGCGGCTCTGGCAACGAACTCGGCCCGTTCGAGGAATTCCTCTCCGCGCTCGAGGAGCACGGCGTCCTGACCTTGGACGACGCCTTCGCCGTCGGCGATCGCTACCTCGCCTACAAACGCTCAAAAGCGGCCTGATCGGCCGCTTTTTCTTTCACGACCAGAATTTCGAGGACGATCCCCACGGCAATATTGACCGCGGGACGTGAAGCGATTCAGATCGCATCTGATTGTTCTAGTTCGATTATTCGGTGACCATGTCCTCTCAAGACCCCTATTGCTATCCCGGCACATCGGTACTGATCAACAAATTCGGCGCGCGCGATCAGGATTCGCTTGATCTGCGTGAGCAGATCACCACGAAGAAAGCTCTCCGCGATCTTGCGAGGAACCCGGTGAAGGGCAATTTCGATACCGAACACCTCATGGAAATTCATCGCCGAATCTTCGCTGATGTCTATCCCTGGGCCGGCCAACAGCGCATTTACAACATGTCAAAGCCAGAAGCGGTACTCGGCGGCCATTCGGTCTCCTATGGTGATCACAAGGACATGAAGCAGCTGCTCGATCGCGATACAAAGGATCTCGGCAGGTTCCGCTGGGACGACAACAACAAGGCTCAATCCGCGGCTCACTTTACCAAGCTGATCAGCAACGTCTGGCAGGCTCACGCCTTTCGAGAAGGCAATACCCGCACGATCGGCGTATTCATGCACCAGTTCGCCAAGGAGCGCGGTTTCGAGCTCGACCGCGAAACGATGTGGCCGGCTGCAAGCGAAACGCGTGATTTCTTGGCCAAGGCGACCGTTGGCGATGGCAAGGACTTCGCGAAACGTCTGCTGCAGGCTCACCAGATCAACAAAGATCGCAATCACCCCGCACTCGGCCGTATCACCAGCATGACCGCGCAGGCGCTCCGGATGCTGGGCAAGCCGGAAATCCAGTTCCCCAAGCAAGGCGACGAAATCAAGGGGCAAGTCCTGACCGTCAGCTACAACACCGCGCTTGTCGCCAATGCTCGCGGTATTCACGCCGTTGACGCGAAAAACTTTCCGAAGACGCCGCAATCCAATGATCGCGTGAACGTGTGGATCGAACATGCGATCCCCGCCAAAAGCAAATCAGACTGTGGCAAAAATCCTAGCGATGACAAAACGCAACGCGTTCAGGAGGACGCACCTGCCAAGACTTTCAAACTCGCTCCTCCGAAATCTTCCGACCGCGACCGCTCGCGCTGATCGATATAGATAAGCCCGGTATTGACGGGGCTACCGGTCATTGCGGCTTGTTGTCGTTGTCGGCCGTCAAAACGATCATAGCTTCATTCACGTCCGCTACAGCAACAGGTCGACGGAGATCGGCCTGGCGGCCAATGGCGATTTGCCGATTGATGTAGCGGCAGGCCACCTCGGGCTACGAAGCCCGCGTTTCCCCGGCATCTCCAAAGTGGCTGTTCGCAATCCTAACGCTGCGCACGATACCCTTGGCCCGTCCAAGCGCAACCCTTCGGGTTCTCCTCTCCGCCGCGCTTCGTTCCGACCGCTGCGCGGTGCTGCTTGGCCGTTCCATCGGTCTTCGAGCTACGCGATTGCGCACAACCACTTTGGAGGATCTACCTCATAAAAACGCTCGTAAGCTTCTGCCAGAAAACCGGTCGCCGTCTTCGCCGCTACATCAATCGGCAAATCGCCAAACTGTCCCGTAAGGGCCAGCTGAAGATTTCCGCCGCACTGTCGCTTCCGTTCATCGCCAAGCTGGAGATCAGCTACCAGCTGGGGTTTGATCGCAAGGCCGACAACGACAACAAGCCGCAATGACCGGCGATGCCTCGCCCTGCACAGGGCGAGGCTTCTTCCTTTCCACCCGCATCAACTGGCTGATCGCTCGCTATGACCGGCCTGCCGGCCGGATATGCACACGCCCGCTTGTCGCGGGCGTGCTTCCCCTCTCTCCATGATGTTCCAGTGTACTTCCCTCTCCTTGCGCCTCAAGGATGAGCGGTTCCCCCGATTTTCCGCCGCCTGCCCTCGCCTCGGCTCGGGCCGCTTCGCGAAGGCGCCAGAAAATCGGCTCCCTCGCTCCCCGCACAGCGGGAACCGCAGATACATTCGCAGGGAGCCGCACATCTGCTGGGCGCCGACGCGCGACACGGATTTCAGCTTCTCAAGCATCACCCGGTTGATCAGCGCCGCATCGTAGCCTGCGGGATCGTTGCCGAGTTGCTGCCGCAGTCGGGTGACTGCCCGGACATGGTCAAGGATAGTGCTTTCTCCGATGCCACGGTGCCGACGCAGCCAACCACGAAAGTCCCGCAGATCATCGGCTCCGGCGGCATTCTTGGATGCCACGCTCGAGAGCACGCCATTCGTGATGAGGAAGCGCACGAAGCGCTCGATCCGGAACTGGTAGTCGCGATTGCGTTCCGCTTTGTGCACGAACGTGCCGGGACAGATGCACTCGTGCGTGGCGAACCGCCGAAGGACCGTTTCGTCGATGGCGGCGAGCGGTATTCGATGCTGATGAAGCCAGATCACGAAGTGGCGGCAGCCATATTCATATGTCCTGAGGGTTGTCGATCCGGCCGCTTACTTCCAGAAACTGCACGAAGTGGAAGATGCGGCCGTTGAACGCCGGCTTGTGCAAATGGCGCGTTTGATAATGCTCGCCGGCCGGTCGCGGACCTTCGCAGCTATGTGTCAGGAACCGGCGCACCACGTCGCCGTCGATCGCTTCGAGACCTATATCGTTATTGTCGAGCCAGATCAGCAAGTGCTTTACCGGCCCGGGGAACTCCTGAAGGTAGCCTTCAGCAACGCCCGTCTTGCGCAAATGGTCCAAGAACTCCGTGACCAGCGGCCAGGATCGCCTGTTGCCGCTGTCTTCCGTAGAATCCGTAGAACATGTGTATGAGCCCGCTCAACCATTGTCATGCTCCTTTTGTGGTGAGGCGGTAGGAGCATTGTGGATTTGGGCCATGAAGGGAAACGGAGGCGCTGCTTTGCGCTGTTGAGATCAGCAATCAGACGGAACGATTTTCAACAGACATCTCTGCGGTCAGGAATCAACCAAGTTGACCGCAAGCCGGTTCCCAGCTAGCAATATCGCCATGAACATTCAGACGGTTGTTGTCGTGGTAGGAAGGCGCATGGGCAGGGCGGCATAGCTGCCCGGCGAAAGCACCCATGCGCGGTAAGCAGGCTCCTGACGGGGCCTTTTTTTATGCCCGCGTTGCGGCGTCCCCCGTCAGTCTCCCAAATTCTTACCGACCAAGGACCGACGATGACCCGCGACGAGCGCTCCCTGTCTTCAAAGCCACAAACAACCCAAGAAGACCCAGCCTGCAGGACTACCTCATCGCGCTTTGCCATTCTGGTCGCGCTGTCGGCGCTCTCAGTGCTTCCTGTGAACGTCATCTCGCCCTCGCTGCCGAACATCGCAGGCGAATTCAAAGCCGATCCCGCGCTGATCAATCTCGCTGTCGCTGGCTATGCTATCGTCACCGCTCTGGTCGAACTTATCTCCGGCGCCATTTCGGATCGCTTTCGGCGCAGGCCTGTTGCGCTGGTCTCGATCGTCCTGTTCATCGTCGCTTCGGTCGGATGCGCGCTTGCGCCCAATATCACGGTCTTTCTTGTCTTCCGCGCAGCGCAAGCTGGAATCGCCGCCTGCTTTTCGGTTGCGCTCGTGGCGATCAAGGAAACATCCGCCGACCATGAAGGCGCAAGCAGAATGGGGTATGCAGCGATGGCATGGGCACTCGCGCCGATGCTCGGCCCGACCTTTGGCGGAGTTGTGGATGAGCTACTCGGCTGGCGAATGATCTTCGTCGTTCTCGCGCTCCTTGGCGTAGCCGTCCTGTTTCATTCGATGCGGGAGCTGAAAGAAACTGGGTCGCTATCGTCCAAGCCGACCGGGACATATCTCAGTGCGTACCGACAACTTCTAGGGTCGATCCGCTTTTGGGCCTACGTCCTTTGCATGGGGTTCTCGACCGGAACACTGTACATATTGGCTGGCGCGCCTATCGCCATTGGCGGGCCAAACGCAATACTTGGTCTCTATATGGGTATGGTTCCCGCAGGCTTCATTTGCGGAAGCTACCTTACCGGCCGCATCGGGTCCAAAATACCACGCGGCGCGCTCTTGATATCGGCTCGCCTCCTGACTTGCGCCGGATTGTCGGTTGGCCTCATTCTGGCGACAACGGGCGTCACGCATGCGCTCGCATTCTTTGGTCCCTGCATGTTCATCGGCATCGGCAACGGCTTGACCATGCCTGCCGCAAACATGGGCGCGATGTCGGTGCGCGAGCGTCTTGCCGGCACTGCCGCCGGACTCGCCGCCGCCATGTCCATTGGCGGCGGCGCGGTGATTGTGTCGGTTGCAGGCCTGTTTCTGGACGGGGCGGACGCGGTCGAAACGCTCTTAAGCGTGATGCTCGGGGCCGCGCTGCTTGCATTGTTGACCGCGATACTTGCCGCCGTCACCGAGCGGCGCTCCAAGTCAGGTATATAGCAACGCTTGAAGGCCATCGATATCGAAGTGGAGACGACGATGACCCGCAAAAATGCCATCTTGGCGGCGAGCGCCGTGGTCCTTGATGAAGACACGCGCTTCCTGCTGGTCCAGCGCGCTCATCCACCCGACCAGGGGTGCTGGACACTCCCCGGCGGCCGCGTGGAGCCCGGGGAGACCCTGGAACAAGCCGTCATACGCGAAGTCCCTGAAGAGACAGGACTGGCTGTCCGCGTTGTGAGGGAGTTGGAGCAACTTGATGTGCCGGACGGCGACGGTGGCGTCTATGAGATCCATGATTTCCTTGCCGAGAGGATCGGCGGCGAGGCGATCGCTGGCGACGATGCCGCAGACATTGGCTGGTTCGCTCAGGAGCAGCTTGGGAACCTTGTTCTTACACCGGACTTGCTGCTCTATCTGAGGCGGTATGGCGTTTATCCTTAGCGCTCGCCTCGCTACAGCCCGTCAGTGACGATCATCGACGGGGCTAACTATACCGTCGGCTTTCCACACCCCTCGTCGATTTTGCCGCAGGCTCTCTGCACATTTGAAAAATGCATGCGACCAGGCCGGATTGGCAGGACGAATGCATTGCCGATCCAATCGCCGTCCTGGCGCGACTCGGCCTGACCCCGGAGGATTATCTTGCGGCGTCATTATTACAGGGCTTCTGCTCGCCCCGAGCAGAGGCCCTTTTTCTTATGTCGCCTCCTCGAGACGGGTCTTCCCTCGTCATTGCCGGCCTGCCGGCCATTTCTTTCCTTTCGCTTCGCTCAAGTAAAAGGGGGGCGGGCTCGCGGACCCCGCGCCTCCGGCGCGGCCTCCCCTCAGCCACGCAGCCCGCCCCCCTGACCGGCCTACCGGCCGGATACGGACACGCCCGCTTGGCGCGGGCGTGGTTCTCTCTCTATGACGGCCTATTCTACTGGCCCTCCTCCCGCCTCAAGGACATCGCGGTTCCCCCGATTTTCAGCCGCCTGCCCTCGCTTTGCTCGGGCCGCTTCGCGCCGGCGTCAGAAAATCGGCTCCCCCGCTCGCCGGCTCCGCCGGTCGCTGCGCGATCCTTGACCCGCTCGTCGGTTCTGCGTCGACGACTTGCGTCATAGACAAAGAAGGAGATCATCATGACTAGAGTGTACGGCGGCTGCATCGAGCCTGGTGGCATCGACCTCGACGATGACGTGGAGGTCATCGAATGCCCGCATTGCGGTGGAGATGCCTTCGAGCGCTACTGGGAGACTTGCGAGGCAGGCTCCATCGATCGCAACCACACAATCATCTGCACTGCTTGCGATCACGCCGAGGGCGATCTTCCCGACAGCTACTTCGAGCCTCACGAGGCTGAACGGTCGCCCGAAATCGAAGCGCTTCTTGATGAGTTGGGTCTGTAAGGAGTCTTCAGGTGAGAGGGCAATGTCCTCTCACCATCTTTTGCGTCCCTTCTATCGCCCCTTGCCATCGAGGCTGCGGGACGATTTGAGAGGAGAGACTAGCCGCCTCTCCCCTCAAACTCCCCTCTCCTATCGGGTGCGGGTAAACACCCGCCCGGCCTTTCGGGCCGTTAGATTGACGCTGCCGCGACTTCCCAAAACAATACGGAGAGCGAGCCTGAGCCTCCGCTTCGCCCTCATTTTTCGGGCTACGCTTCGTCGGCTCTTGCTCTCCTGCGGTGTGCTCGCCGTCTCATCCTTCGTGCGCTCCATCGGTGTCCTTTCCCTCCGGTTCAGGTCCACCTCAACGCACTCACGAGGACGGCTCGCTTCAGCATTATAGGCCGTGCGGAACGATCCGACGTGCTGTTCCTGCGCCCCGGATCACAGGCTGCGCCGTGTGATCGCTATTGCTATGTCCGAGGACTCGCAACAGCATTGGGGGCTTGGGCACGACGGATCGTTCCGCACGGCCTATAATGGCAGGATAGGCTGGCGGNATACCGCCAGCCGTTTCGCCCGAGGGGCGAGTGCGCTTCGCTGTTTTGAGTTAGCTGGAAATCGGAATGGCCTCTCATTCGGGCCAGACCGCTGAGGCACGTCGCGCGGCCTGCTCCTTCCGCGCTGTACGGGCGTTTATTGGCCGGTAAGGGAAAGGTGGAGTGCGGTGCTAAAACTAGCCGAAGTCGGAGCCAAAACAGCCGGCACTACTGGCAGACGTAGCGTCGTCCATAATGCACATCGCTACGTCGCTACGACTGCCATTCTGCCTCCTTGTCATACTGTCATAATGCCACTCTGACATATTGCCACAATGCCACTCTGACATATTGGCACAATGGACAACGCTACGACGCGATAACTGCCAGAATGGCAGTCGCCACAACGCTACAACGCCGCGATTGCACAACTGGCATACGTGCATTATGGACGACGCTACGCCTTTACGACTGCCATCCTGCCACAATGGCAGTCGCTACGACGCGACATCTGGCAATCGTCGCGACTGCCACTTTGCCACTTGTTAATCGTTGAGGGGTAGGGTGAAGCTAGGCTCATTATCCATGAGCGGGATCAAACCAGAGCGTGAACACAAGGATCAGCGATGCAACCTCTTTCACTCGCCATATCGACTTTCAAGGGTGGAGCCGGCAAGACAACGTTGTGCATCAACCTGGCCGCTGAATTTGCCCAGCAGGGACACCGCACTCAACTGGTTGATTGCGACGACCAGCAGACGGCGACCCGTTGGTACGAAGTGTCAAAAAAGCGGAAGATGCTTCCTGATGATGGACGGATCTCACATGTGCAGATTTCGTCCGAGGATGACTTCCATGTGAAAATAAAATCGGCCCCGACCGCCGACATTCGTGTGTTTGACGTTGGTGGCTACGTGCACGGCCGCGCCGTCGACGTCTATGAAGAATGCGACGCCGTCATCATCCCGATCATTCTGGAGCCCACCTCAGCGACCCAGGCGATCAACGTGGCAAATATCCTTGAAGAGATATCAAAGAAACGAGGCGGTCGCCGCATCCCGTATGCGGCAATGTGGAACAACGTCGACATGATCGCCCTAAAATCGAATCGGTCGTTAGGGGAGGTGATCAAAATCCTGAACTACGGCAAGATTCCGATAGTCAAGTCAATGGTCAAGAAGAGCAACCATTATAGTGACGTCGTGGCTGGGTATGGTTCGCTCTATACCAAGCTGGAAACTATCCAGAACAATCCTAAACTCACACCTTCGGCACGTATCCGCGCGTCGGAAAGCGTTCTGGACTCAATCGACTCGATCAAAATGGTCAACAACGAATTCATCAACCTTCTTGCTTCCGAGGAACCGGACCAGAAGAAAGCGAGTAACGCCTGATGTCCAAAGCACCCAAGGAACGCGAACCCGTTGTAGGCAACATCGTTAGCATGGCTTCATCAAGGTTTCAGGCGGCAGAACCCGTTGCCGACGATGACGCCGCTGTCGCTTTCATGCCGACCGATGTCACGATCGAAAAGGCGAGGCGCGCTACGCCGGCGCCTGCGCCCGCCGAAAAAGCTGAGCCCACCGATCAGGCTATGAGTTCGCCAGATGGGTCATCGAAAACGACGCCGAAACCAAAAGCCGCAAGCACGCCGCCGCCACGAAAGACGCAGTCGCCGACGCCCAAGTCCAAAGCCGTAACGCGCCGCGTTTCATTATTCTTTGATGATGAAATGATGCTCCGCGTTTTCAAATACGCTGTCGATGCGGGGAAGGATCCCAATAAGGCACTCCACCGCCTGATCGATGAAGCCTTGTCGGAGAGGGGGTTCTGACTTCATGCGGCAGCCAGCCGTTATGTTTCGGCTGCCAGAGCATGTGTTGGCAAATGTCGACGCATTGGCGAGCCGACTGAATTTGTCCATCAACTTGGTCGCAAAGTTGATCGTGATCAGAGAGATCATGAATGTACCAGCCATGCTTGACGAACACGACAAGCAATTGGCGAACATGCATCAGTTTCTGCGTGAGTTGGCATTTCACAATGAAGACTTTTTAGCCGAGAATGAAGATAGGCAGGATGAAGCGGCGAAAGCCATAATGGCGAAACTCAATGAAGTGATGAGCGCACTCGACTCTATTCGTGACACCGCTTTTGTGAGACCATCGACGTATATCGAGGAACTAATTCGACAGCACGATGAACGACCTGTTCAAGAGTCGCCAGGGGTCTAGACCGGAAGAGCGACGGCTACCGACATATTTCGAGCTGATAGACGACGAGCTCCGCCGCCGCGGTGGCGGGGGAGGGGGCGGAGCGCGCCGCGCTCCCAAGGCACCGAACGCGCACAGCGCCGCCGCTACCGCCCTCAGCCGAGCAACTGGCAACAATGCCGTCGTCGTCAAGGTTCTGTCCTACGGTGCTGGCTCTGGATCGGCCCGGAACGTTCTTGCCTATCAAAGCAAAGAAGAACGTGCCCACGACCAGGACGGCCGTGAAGTTTCGGATCTGAACCGAGCTGTCAGGGAGTGGGAGCGAGAATTCGGCAACCGAAAAGGCAGCAAGGATATCGTCCGCTTCAGCTATGAGCTTGAAAACACGGATTGCGAAAGTGTCGCTCGAGCCCTGGACTCATTGGCAGGGGAGGGGTTCCGTCACGCCGGCGACACCGATCGAACATACGCATTCAGTGTGAGCGCCGGCGTCAACGGACAGACCCGGCTCCACCTGGCCCTTGTCATCGCTCATGAAAAGAAAAGCCGAGCCGACCGGACCAGCGACAATCGGATCCCGGCCGAGCTCAACGACATTCACGCCATCGATGCCCGTCTAGACAGTGCCTTGCGCAAGAAGGGCATCAATCCGATTTCCCGTTATCCCGTCGACTTTGCATCAGGTCCCAAAGGACTGACGGCAACCTTGCATGCCATGCAGCGCGACGGCGCAGAAGTCACCCTGTCGACCAAAACCCATATCCAGCGGCGCGTGGGAAAAAGCGGGACCTATGAGCGATCAAACGAGCGTCGCCAAATCACGACCAAGGATCACAAGGAAATCACGACCGAAGGGAAAACTGTTGCCGCGCTCATGCAAACGCGCCAGCCTCGTGATTTCATGCACTTGTTGCTGTCCGGCCCCGCCAATGTCGATCGGGATCAATTCATCCTGGCCGGCCGGGATTTCTTGAAAGAGCAATTCGCAGGGCACCGATACGCCTATGCCGTTCACAACCGGCACGACATGCAAAAGCACCCGCACCTCCATGTCATCGTCTCATTGCGCAACGCCGGCGGGAAGATGCTCAACCCTAACATCCGAGATTTTACCGAATGGCGGCTCCGTTTTGCTGACAAGGCCCGCGATCGGGGAATTGCGATCGACAGACAAAAGCGCATCGAGAGGGCAGGGCCTCCTCCCGTCAAAAGATGGGAATGGGAAATGTTCCGGCGGATGGGTGCGACTGCACCGGGCAACGTTATTGAAAAGGTCATGTCAAAGGTCCGCGACACGCCGACAGCCCCAAAACTGGAAATGGCGAGAGAAAAATTCGACCAGACTAAAAGATCTATCACCCGGGTTATTGATATGCTCGAGGGGCTGGCGAAGGACAAAACAGCGCCGAGTACAGCCCGGGAGCTTAGCCAAGACCTGTCCGTCGCACTTCGACGGGAGTATAATCGGCTAGAAGTTGCAATTCGCGAGGGCAGGGATCCCACTCAAGAGAAAGGTCAAGACCACATGTTGCGATCCACACCCATCAACACTGGACAGGCAAAGGCCGCCAAGGAGGCTTTGGCGCAAACGGCGATCAGCGTTGCCGCAAAAATCGCGAACCCTGCCGATCGGATCATCTTTGAGCAGGCCACCAAGGTTATTGGCAAAGTTGTCGGCCTGCAGCTGGATGCGCGCGTGGCGAAGGAGAAGGATCGCGGCCAGGACAATCGGAAATCAACGGCCCTCGAGACAAAGTCCGCTGCCGGCCGCGACCACGTTGCGGAGCAGGGGACCCTCAACAAAACCTCGAACAATCGAACCATCGACGCAGCGCGCGTAGCCAGCGCCAACACCGGCCGCGATGTTGGCGAGAACGACCGCGAGGAACGCGGCCGCGATCGGCAGAAAGAGCAGCAGCGCGATCGCGAAGTCGCGAAAACCATTAAGCTTCGCCCGCCACAGGAAAAGGATCGCGACCGGAGCCGGTGAGGGGAGGGCGGTGGCGTTGAACTTAGCATGTGGGGTAGCCTGGCCCACTTCGCCATCACGTTCGTCATAGCGTTCCTGCTCTCTTTCTCAGAAGCTCTGTTTAATCCGCAATTCTCCATACCCTGCTGGCTCGATATGACCATTGACCCAATTTGAGGTCGCCGGCGCAATTGCGGTGGCACTGCTTTTCTACCGCCGCGACAGATCACGCGCAGAAGAAGAGTGTAGTAGATCAGGAGAAAACTAGAATGACTGGAATCCACCGACGGGAAGCTTCGTCATGCTTCCTTCAAAGGCGTAAAAGAGCGAGCTGACGACGTAACGGTGTATTCTCTGCTCTGAGAGGGTAGCGCGTACCTGACGCGGTAGCCGGGAGACTTCCAATCGGCTTTGGGTGCTATAAAGGCACTCAGGAGAGGACAGCTAATGCCTGAGCTAGACTCGGATGTCGCTGACGAAGTGCCGTGGTCCGACAGGATCACCCCTTACGATGAACAGCACTATGTCACCTATATGCGCCTTCCCGATGCCGAGGCGGAGGGCGCTGACTGGCAGGAAGTCGCTCGGATTGTCCTTCACCGTGACCCCGTGGCCGAACCTGAGCGCACCCGCCATTGTTGGGAAGATCATCTGAGGCGAGCAAAGTGGATGACGGAAACCGGCTACCGAAAAATCCTCACCGGTGACCACGACATCCTGCTGTGAAACCTCTGACCATCGAAACTAGGACCGGCCGACAGCCAAACTACTCAAAGCGTGGCCGGTCGGTCTGCGCAACGGTCTAGCTGGTCGCGATGGAGCCCCCTGGACTTGTGGCGTTGCCATCTGGCGGAGAAGGGTGACGATTATCTCAGGCAGGTAGGGTTGGTGATGAAGGCTGCGGTTTCCGGCAGATCATCTTGCCCTTGGGGTATCGGCCGGACGTGATAAGCACAGCAATATGGCCAGAGAGAACAAAAGCAGGCATGCACCGGCCGCGGTGAGGATTGCGGCAGTGACACCTTGCAAGCGTTCGGCAACCGAGCGGCGTGCTGCCAGACACTCCCCCTTAGACGATAACTTTTGGATATGGCTCCAATAACGCATAACATTTAGACATGCCCCCTGCAATAAATCTACCTGCGAGGGCATTGGTGTCTGGTTACAAGGGTGGCTGGCTCAGAAATACTTCGTCTCGACTTACAAGGCCGCCATACAGGAGGGGCTCAGCGATACCGGTTGACTCGATCAGCAAGTAGTCGAAACGGTCCTGCTCGGCGAGCGCCCGCACTTCCTTCAAGAGATCGTCGCGAAGCGTGCAACAGATGCAGCCATTGGTCATTTCGACAAGCTGCTCTGGCGTATGAGAGAGGTTGGCATCGCCGTCGCCGATTGCCCCAGTCCCGCAAATACGCCTTGGCCGCGTGGAAATAATCGAACGTGTTCTCCGACCCCGCAAAGCGCAGATGCAGGAGCTTGCCGGTCGCATCCTCGATAAAAACGAGCAGGGCGCATTTGGGACCGCGGTTCTCGAACCACCAGTGATGCGAGTCGTCGATCTGCACCATCTCGCCGAGACAGTCGCGCCGACCGCGCGGCGGTGCAATCGGCGCTTGCGCTCACGACGCGACCGTCCAGATCCCGGCCTCCGTCATCCACTTGCGCAGTGTCTCCTTGCTGACCGCAAGCTGATGCCGTTCGAGCAGCTTCTCGCGGGCCAAGGTCGGCACAAGGTCGATGTAGTGTTCGCGGATCAGTTCCAAGGCGAAGTCGCGGACGCCATCGATGATGCGATTGTTGGAGCGGCGGCCACGCGCCTTGTGCCTGAGAGCCGCCGAGCCGTATGCCTGGAACGTCTTCAATAGCCGCTGGACTTGACGGGCTGTAACGCCGAGCACGCTTGCAGCCTCAGCGCTGGCCATTGTGCTGCGTAGACCTCGCAATTCGTTTACGGAGTTCAACCGCGAGTGTTCGGCTACACGCTTTAGGCGCTTTGGGCGCGTTGACGGCCAACATTCAATCGACTATAGAGCCTCCGCCAGCTAATCATGACTTAAATAGTCAAGAAAGCCAGCCCGTCCCGTTTTTCGTGAAGCAGGCTGGCCAAGATGCAATATTGCCTCCTCTCTCCAACATGTTTGATTCCCACGGAAGAGGTCGACCCGGACAGGGTTGCGGAGCTGCAGGCCCAGATCCTGCAGGCCGGTTGCTGGACTGTTCCGATCGCCGCAGAGAGGGGCGCCCGCTTCGTGATGGACGGCCATCACCGGCTCACCGTTGCTCATCGTCTGCAACTCGCGTTGGTACCGGTGATCCCGCTGGATTACAGCACCGTAAGGGTGGAGAGCTGGCGTCCGGCCGAGACGATCACGCCCGCGTGCATTTTCGCGATGGCCCGCAGCGGCCGAAAATTTCCCTGCAAGACGACGCGGCATATTTTTGAGCAAAGCCTGCCCACCTGCACCCTGCCTCTGGAAAGCTTGCGCCACCCGGCTCCGGCAGCGCGCCCGGCAACAGATATGCAAGGGGCATGGGCATGACCCTTCACTGCCACAAGCTTGGCGCGGGTCTGCCCCCGGTTCTGCGGCCGTCGACGGCTGAACTGTTGGCCCGCGATGCACAGCGTCTTGCGGAATGGGTCGCGCGACATGGCTCGACGCTTAATCTGATCTGGCCCGATGAGCTGCGGAAGAATCTCGCGGCACTGAGGGGCGTGTTGACAGAAAGCGATGTGGCGCACGCAGTCTATTACGGGGCGAAAGTCAACAAGTCGCCGGGGTTGATGGAGGCGGCGCTCCGCGCCGGCGCCGGTATTGACGTCTCGAGCCTTTACGAATTGCGCGACGCCAGGCGGCTTGGCGCCGATGGTGCACGGCTTGTGGCGACAGGCCCGGCAAAGACGACGGGATTCCATAGCGAACTCGTTGGCTGCAACGCTCTGATATCGGTGGACTCGCCGGAAGAGCTTGAGGATCTTGTGAGCTGCTTGCCAGGGGGCCAAGTGGTCCAACCGATCCTGCTCCGCTTGCGCCCGACGGAACAGGGCATGAGCCGCTTCGGCATGCCAGCGGACGCTATACAGCATTGTCTGTCGCGCATTGCCGGCGAAGGCAGGCTGCGCTTCGACGGATTGCATTTCCACGTAAGCGGCTATCGCTGGGAGTCCCGCGCGGCAGCGTTGAGGGAAGCCGCCAGCTTGATTGCCGAAAGCCGGGCAAGGGGATTTGCTCCGCGCATGATCGACATCGGCGGCGGGCTGCCAGTCCAGTATGTCGATCAGCTGGCCTATCAGGCGCATCTGAAGGCACAGGTCCCCGAGGACTACCGGACCGGAAAGGTGCCGGGCTCCTTCTACCCCTATGGCGGCGCGCTTTCGGCGACTGACTGGCTGCGCCAGTTCTTGCATGCGCCGATGCCCAAAGGCCGCAGCATCGCCGGGTATTTTGCGGATGAGGGATTGGTGTTGGGAATGGAGCCGGGGCGTGCATTGGCAGATCAGACGGCCATTTCCATCTTCCGGGTCTCAAGAGTGAAGGCCCTCAGTTCCGACACTTGCGTCATTTTTGTCGAAGGCAGCAGTTTTAGCGCCTGCGAAACCTGGTTCGCATCCGAATTCCTGGTCGACCCAATCCTGGTGCCCGCCACACCGCCGTCCGCCCTGTCAAAATCCGTGCGAGGCTATCTGGCCGGTCATAGCTGCCTGGACGAAGACGTCCTTTGTAACCGGTGGCTCACCTTCCCCATCGCGCCGCGGGCAGGTGACCTTCTGGTATATGCCAACACCGGCGGCTACCAGATGGACCTCCTTGAAAACGAATTCCACCGCCACCCGATGCCGAGCCGCCTCTGCGTGGTTCAGGACGCAAATGGGCAGCCAACTCTCGTCCCCGACACACTTGGAGAGGCATGAATGCTCTGCACGACCGTAACTCAGATGATCGGTCAGACGCCGGTGATGTCGATCACCGTCCCCAACCACGATGCCATGCTGGTGCTGAAAATCGAGAAGAACAATCCCGGCGGCTCCATGAAGGACCGCATGGCACGCAGCATGGTGCTTGCCGCGCTCGAGGACGGGCGGCTCGCACCGGGCGGCACAATCGTCGAATCATCGTCCGGCAACACCGGCATAGGGCTGGCGCTGGCCGCGCTGGAGTTCGGCCTGCGCTTCATCGCCGTAGTCGATCATCATGCCGCGCCGGACAAGATCCGCATGATGCGCGCGCTCGGTGCCGAAATCCGCTATGTCGAAGGCGATTTCCGCGAGGACGAAGTGGCCGTGGTCGAACGGCAGCGGCTGGGCGCGCAGCTTGGTGCCCAACTTCCCGGCGCGCTTTTCATGAACCAGTCCGACAATCCGGCAAATCCGGAAGGCTATGCCGGTTTTGTCGACGAGCTTCTGGCGCAGCTCCCGAACGGCATCGACGCCTTTGTCGGCTGTGTCGGGACCGGCGGTTCGATGACGGGGATCGCTCAGCGGCTCAAGCGCCATAATCCTACCGTGCGCACGATCGCGGTGGAGCCGGCCGGTTCGATCGTCTTCGGCAAGCCCGGACATCCCTATTACCAGTCGGGAACGGGAACACCGGCCGGTGATGAAGTCGGCAAGGTGCTCGACTATGCATGCATCGACGAAGGTGTGCAGGTCACCGACACCCAGGCCTTTGAGACAGCGCGCTATTTCGCCCGGCGCAAGGGCTTGCTGGTGGGTGGCTCCACCGGCGGCACCATTTACAAGGCGCTGGAGTTCATTGCCGCAGGCAAGTTGTACGGCACGGTCGTCACGCCGGTGGCCGACGGCGGCGAAAAATATCTCGGTTCGGTTTTCGACGATGAATGGATGGCAAAGCGCGGCTTGCTGGATCCGATAATTGCCGACCAGCTGGATGCGTGGCTGGCCGCAAGGGCATGCGCGGCATGAAGGTGACGATCTGCGGCGCGGGCCGCACCGGGCATTTGAACGCAGTGCTCTTCAAGCAGCGTCCGGGCATCGCGGTTTCCGTCCTTACCGCCTCCGCCGCGGTCGCCGAAACATGGGCAGATAGCAACAGCGGCTGGCACGCACACACGCCTGACGGTAACGTCCTGAGCGCGCGGCCCGACCATGTCGGCACCGATCCGGGCAACGCGCTGGACGACGCGGACATGGTTATCATGACGCAGCCGGCCCAGGCGCGGCCCGCGCTTCTTCGCCAGATCGCTCCCCACCTTCCACAGAACAAAAAGGTGTTTCTCGGCGCGATCCCCGGCTTTTGCGGTTTTGACTGGCTCGCAGCCAAGGCCCTTTCGGGGCGCGACAATGTGGTGATCTGGGGCATGAAAGACGTGCCCCATACGGCCTTTGACCTGGTTCCGGGCAGGCGCGTGCGTATGGGTGGCGCCAAGGCGCAGCTCTTTGCCGCACTTCATCAGCGCGAAAGCAGCGCCGACCGCGCTGTGCTCGCCGAGATGCTCGCCCGGCTTTTCGACGCGCCCGTCGCTATGCTGCAGAATTATCTCGAAATCACGCTGACGCCGGGCAACGCTCTGATGCACCCAGCCGTGCTCTACGGCCTGATTGGCCCGGGCGCACGTTGGCAGGACAAGCCCTTTGACGAACCCATATGTTGGTGGAGCGACTGCCCGCGCGTGGGCGCCGAATTGCTGGAGGCGTGTGACGCGGAAAACCAGGCGATCCGTGGTGCGATCGAGGCGCGTCTCGGCATTGATCTAAGCACTGTAAAGGCTCTCCGGCAGGAACTGATCGAGGCTTATGGCAGCCAGATCGAGGACGACCGCACCATGTATACGCTTCTGCGGACGAATCGCGCCTATGCCGGCATTCGCGCGCCGCTCGTACCCAATCCGCACGGGCCCGGTCTTCTCATCGATCGCGAGAGCCGCGCCTTCCACGAAGATATCGCCGTTGGTCAGGCGTTGCTCGTGGAGATGGCCGCGCGGCTGAATGTGGCAATCCCAGCCATTGCGAAAACCTATCACTGGGCGCGCCACTATCACGGCGGACTGACGGAAGGCGCGCCGGCCTATATACCCGCCGGCTGGCCGGAGGCTGCCTGATGGACCAGAGGATTTCTTCAGCGACAGATGCCGAAACCCAGGCACGCGATACGCAGCTTTGGAAGAACGCATCGCGCAATGCACTCAGCCGGCTGGTTCGCTGCCTGTTCGCCGAGCGTCTTCTTGAACCGAATGCATTGCTGTGGGCGCCGGATGGCAGCCAGGCATGGTTTCCTCTCTGGTCCTCGCGCCGGGTCCTGCACTTTACCAACATGCGCCGTGCGCCTGCCGGAACATTGCAAAATCGCGGGCACATTGAAGTGCTGGACGAAACCGGCGCCCGGCGCCGGCTCGATGATCCGTCCGCCCTGATAACGGAGGTTTCGCCCGCACTGGCGGTTTCGCCCGCACCGGACGGCTTTGAGCATCTGTTGCGCGACGTCGACAACAGCATGCAAAACGAAGTCCTCGCGCGACATCACAGGGAAGGCTGGAGTGCCGAACTGCGCCAGAAGATAGCCGAAACAGGCGCGCCCGGCTTCCTCGCCTATCTCGAACAGAGTTTGCCGCCGCATTTGGCGGCCATGACCCTCGATCAATGGGGTGCGCTCGAAGGCCATCCCTTCTATCCGACATGGAAGGCCAAACCTGGCCTGCCGCCACAAGAGGTGACCGCGTTATCGCCCGAATTCGGCGCCCGCGTGCGCCTGCGCATCACGGCGCTGCGCAAGGAATGGGCCTATGTCGAGAAGATGCCGCATGTCGGCAGCTATTCGGAATGGTTTTCGCAAAACTTTCCTGACCTCTGGCGCGACTGGGCCGAAGGTTTGAAAGAGCGCGGAAAGTCGCCCGGGGACTGGCTTCCTCTCCCCGTCCACGGGTGGCATCTGGACAATTTCGTGCGCCGGCAATTCGAGTCCGAGATTACTTCCGGCGTTTTGGACCCAGAAGGCCCCGAGATCGTGACGCTGCCGTCGATGTCGTTCCGCACGATGCTGCCGGACACACAGGAGCCCAGACCCTTCATTAAACTGCCGGTGGCGATCTGGCTGACCAGTGAGCAGCGCACCCTCCAGGCCAAGTCGATCCATATGGGGCCCCGCCTCAGCACCCTCATTTCCGACATTCTGGCAAAGGAGGAGGATCTCCGCGACACGCTGGAGATTTTCACCGAAGAGTTAGGTGCAATCCTGCGCCATCCCGACACCGGTGACGAGCATCCGGGCCGTTTTCTGTCGGTGGTCTTCCGCAATACGGGCGCTCTGGCACGCAGCGACGGACTGTTGCCGGTGACTGTCGCGGCGCTTCTGACGGCAAGTCCGCTCGATGAGCGCCCGCTCATTTGCGAATTGATCGCCAGAAACGGCCAAGAGAGCGAGGCGGCGGTAGCGGCATTTTTCCGTGGCTATGCGCGCACCGTCATCCGGCCAACCCTGGCCATGTATCTGCTCTACGGGATCGCCTTTGAGGCGCATCAGCAAAACAGCCTAGTATTGTTCGACCATTCCGGCCAGCCACGAAAGTTGCTGATCCGCGATTTCGGCGACGGCCGCAGTTTTGCGCCCTTGTTCGAGGAACGCGGGCACTGCCTAAAGCCCTTCACCCAGAGAGGGATTTTGCCCACGACGTTCGATGAAGACATCAGCCTCGTGCGCTCGTTCGTGATCGATGCCTGCTTCGTCTGCCACCTCCATGAGATCGCCCTCTGCTTGACGGAGCAATATGGACTGGCGGGCAACAGCCTGTGGCGCATCCTGAGGGAGGAAACCGAAGAGGCATTCGACACGCTTCGGCCGCGCGTGCCGTCCGATGAGTTCTGGCTGCGGGAACGCGCGGCCTTTCCCGAAAATCCGTGGCCGACACGCTCGGTGCTGCGAATGCATCTGGAGCGGTATCGCGACTATCGCGTCGAACACCAACTGCCCAATCCGTTGACGGACGCGGAATGACAAACGCCTCTGCCGCCCTTCGCGGTTTCGGGCCCGTTTTCGCGCTCCTGTTCGCCCTGCAATTCGTTTCCATGGGCGCGATGGAGATGAGTGGCCCTTTCTGGCCAATCCATATCAAGGCGTTGAGCCCCTCCGACAGTGTCTTCGGCCTCGCCGGAATCGGCGTCTATATCTGTCCGATGCTCGGCGTATCGCTCACCAGCGCCTTTTGGGGACGCATGGGGGATCGCCACGGCAACCGGCTGATGATGGTTCGCGCATTAGCCGGTTTGGCGATCACGCAACTGCTCATCGCCTTTGCGCAAGATGTCTGGACAATTTTGGCTCTGCGCTTTCTGCAGGGCGCCTTTGCCGGTTACATTGCCCCGGCGCAGGCTTATGGCGTGCAGGTCACCGGTGGACGCGATCGCGCCGGCCTGTTCGCGTGGCTTCAGGTGGCGACCAATGTCGGCTCGCTTGGCGGGGCGTTTTTGGGCGGGCTGATCCTGGATGAATTGCCCTTTGCCGCCATCAATCTGACGGCCGGCGTGATCTGTGCCCTGTGCGCCGCCACCGCCTGGACAAGTCTGCCCGTGCCGCCAAACGGGATTGTTCCCGTACGGTCAGCAACGGCGACATTTACTGCCCATGCGCCCTCGGGGAGTGCGCCGGTGTCGGGGCTTCTTGTGCTGATGGGCATGCTGCTCGCAAGCCGCATGGTGCTGCAGGTTCCGTTTTCTCTTTACATGACGCAAGTTTTTGGCACCCAGCACTGGGTCACCGGCTTGAGCTACGGGCTTCTCGCGCTGGGCTTTGTCGTGGGCGCGCCTTTGTGGGTGCGGTTCTTTGGGGGGCGCACGAAATCCTATGTGCTCGGCTGGAGTGTGTTGATTTCAGCCAGTTGCCTTGCAATCACCCATTTGGCCGGGATCACCGGGTCCATAGCCTTTTTCGCAACGCTGTATTTTGTCTGGGGCGCTCTCCTGGGAGGAACAACGCCGGCTCTCCTGTCACTCATTTCGACGGCAACGCAAAACGACCGGCAGGGTTCGGTTCTGGGTCTTGCGCAAACCTGCCAGCAGGGCGCCTCGATTATCGGTATCGTCGCCGGCGTTGCGGTCACTCAGTCTTTTGGTCTCGAAGCCGCGTTCCCGCTCGTCTCAACCCTCTACGCCTTATCATTTTTAGTGGCGCTCGGCATATGGCTCAAAGCGCGCCATTCACCCGGCGAAGGAGCTCAACCATGAAGTGGTATCAGTCGCTGTTGCATGCCGCGATCACAGCTCTTGCACTGATCGTGGCTGGCTCCGCGCCGGGATTTGCCGGGGAAACGGCGATGATAGAAGCGCAATCGCCGCTTACTGTCACTGATATTGCCGGACGCAAGGTAAAGCTGAAAGCGCCCGTCAAGCGCATTCTTCTTGGCGAAGGCCGCCAGCTCTATCTGATCGCCTCGCTGGCGCCCGAAGACCCGCTGGCTCATATCGTTGCGTGGCGCAACGATATGATCGAGGCCGATCCGGCCACTTACGCGCAATACCTTGAAGCCTTTCCCGAACTGGCGAAGCTGCCTGCCTTCAAGGGCCAGGAGGACAGTCTGATCGACATTGAGTCGGCCATCATCCAGAAGCCGGATGTGGTTCTGCTAAACCTCGAAGCCATGAGGGCCAATGAGGATGCCCAATATATTGAGAAGCTAGCTGAGCTGAACATCCCCGTCCTCTATATCGACTTCCGCCATCACCCCTTGGAAAATACCGAGCCCACAATTCGCCTCCTGGGCCGGATAATGGGGCGTGATGCGCGCGCACAAGAAATCATCGCGTTCCGCCGTGAAGCTATCAAGCAGGTCACCGAAATCCTTGCCGACGCCAAGCCGGAACGCCCCAAAGTGTTTATCGAGCGTATCGGTGGTTATTCCGACGATTGCTGCCTGTCTTTCGGCGCCGAGAATTTCGGCAAATATGTCGAGCTTGCCGGCGGCCAAAATGTCGGCAGCGGCATCATTCCGGCGACTTTCGGGCAGCTCAATCCCGAACAAGTGATCACCGCCAACCCCGATCACGTGGTCATTACCAGCGCCGACTGGGAGGCCTATGTCCCCGGCGGCCATTGGATTCCCCTCGGTCCCGGCGCGGACCCGCAGGTGACGCGCAAAAAGCTCGAATGGTTCCCAACCCGCAACGCCTATACCGGCATTGCAGCACAAGAGACGCGAAATTTTCACGGCATCTGGCACCAGTTCTACAACAGCCCGTATGAATTCGTAGCAATGCAGCAATTGGCGAAGTGGCTCCATCCAGACCTGTTTGACGATCTGGATCCCGACGCGACATTTGCGGAATACCACCGCCGTTTCCTGCCCATCAAATATCAGCCTGGCTACAGCGTCAGCTTGTCCGATAGCCCGTCATGACGGATGTCCGGTCCGAGACAATGTCCCCGTCGGGACGCGGCGCTTATAAATCGCTCAGCTTCAGGCGGCAGATAATTCTCCTCATGTTGGTCGCCGGGCTTTGCGCTGCCTTTGTCGGCGACATTGCAATCGGACCGGCCAGCTATGGGCTCGGAGAGGTTTTGCGCACCCTCGTTGCGCCGGTTGAAGCGGATGCGCAAATGCGAGTCATTGTCTGGTCGATCCGCCTACCGTCGGCTCTTATGGCGATCGTGGTCGGGATGGCGCTGGCCATCGGCGGCGCGCAGATGCAGACGATACTGAACAACCCGCTGGCGAGCCCTTTCACACTGGGTATTTCGTCCGGTGCAAGCTTTGGAGCCGCACTGGCGCTCGCATTCGGCGTCGCGCTGGTTCCCATGGCGGGCGACTATATCGTCGCCGCCAACGCCTTTGTGATGGCCATGGCCACCGCCTTCCTTATCCATTTGGTCAGCCTCAGACGCGGCGCCTCCGTCCAGACCATCGTGCTCTTGGGCATCGCGCTGGTTTTCAGCTTCAACACGGCACTTGCCATCACCCAATATTTCGCCGCCGAACAGGCGGTTGCCGCCATCGTCTTCTGGACGATGGGAAGTCTGACCAAGGCGACATGGCCGAAACTGGCCATCACCGCGCTCGCCGTGGGGGTGACCCTGCCGATCTTTCTGCACCGCCGGTGGCAATTGACCGCATTGCGGCTCGGCGAGGCTCGTGCAGCGAGCTTCGGCATCCCCGTGCGCCGCCTGCGGCTCGAGACCCTGATCCTCGTCTCACTTCTTTCGGCTATTCCCGTCGCCTTTGTCGGCACCATCGGCTTTATCGGCCTGGTCGGCCCGCATATCGCCCGCATGATGGTCGGCGAAGACCAGCGCTTCCTGCTGCCCGCAAGCGCGCTGACAGGTGCGTTGATCATGTCCCTGAGCTCGGTGCTTGCCAAAATTGCCGTGCCCGGCGCGGTCCTTCCCATAGGCATCGTCACCGCGGCAATCGGCCTGCCGGTTTTCCTTTATCTGATCCTGAAAAGCGGAAGAGAGATATGGTAGTGCTGAGCACCCATCGCCTCGGCGCCCGGTTCGGATCGCGCCAGGTGCTGCGCGATGTGACTCTTCCGCCATGCCATGGCGGCGAGGTGGTGGCCGTCATCGGGCCTAATGCCGCGGGCAAATCCACGCTGTTCCGCCGTATCGCCGCTATCCTTCCGGGCCCCGGCGATTGCCGGCTGGAAGGCGTGCGCGATATCGATGGAGCCATCGCCTACATGCCGCAGGACCAAATGGGCGGCGCGGTGCTGACCGTGTTCGAATCCGTTCTTCTTGCACGCAAGCAGGTCAGCGGCTGGCGTTTGGAGCAGCATGATCTGGTGGCGGTGGACCGGACGCTTACCGCGCTGGACATCGGCGGGCTTGCCAATGAGATCCTTTCTGAGCTGAGCGGCGGCCAGCGCCAGCTCGTCGGGCTTGCCCAGTGTCTCGTACGCGAACCGCAAGTACTGCTTCTGGACGAACCGACCAGCGCCCTCGACATGCACCGCCAGTTGGAGGCCATGCGCCGTGTGCGCAGCCTGGCGCGCGACAGTGGCATGCTGGTTCTGATCGCGCTGCACGACCTCAATCTGGCGCTGAAATTCGCCGACAAGGTCGCCATCCTGTCAGGTGGAACCCTGCATGATTTCGGTCCGGCGGCCAGCGTCCTGACGCCGGAGAATCTCGCCGCAACCTTCCGCATCAGGGCACGTGTCGAACCTTGCTCGCAGGGCAATCTCCATCTGATCGTCGACGATGCGATCTGAAGTCGGACGCTTCACGCGGCTCCCGGCTCAGAAATCGGTGGTCATTGAAAGCTTCACCGTCAGCGGCGCGCCCTGCGCCAGCGTGCCGTAGCTGGCGACGCCTGCCCAGTAGTCATTGTCAAAAACATTCTCGACGGCGGCCCGGAAGGTGACCGGACGATCCTGAATGTCCGTGTGATAGCGGGCACCCAGGTCGAGCCTTGTCCAGGAAGGAATCTTCTGCGTATTCGCCGTGTCGACATATTGCCTGCCCGTGTGAATGACGTTGGCCGCCAGTGTGAGCCCCTGCAGGAAGGGCGTATCCCATTCCGCGCCAAGATTGAACTGGACCGACGGCACGCCGATAGGCGTGTTGCCGAGGGTTGCCGCACTGTTTGTCTTCGTCAACTCGCCTTCGAGCAGCGTAACGCCGCCAAGCAGCCGCGCACCCGGCGTCACTTCCCCGAAGACGTTGAATTCCAGGCCGCGGTTGCGTTGCTCGCCGCCTTCTACGAACACGAGATCGCTCCCGCGGGTTTCAAGCTGCCCAAAAGGCTTTTCTATCTGGAACGCGCTGACCGTCACGGCCAGGCGGCCCAGATCGATCTTGGTTCCAATCTCGATCTGCCTGGACCTGTAAGGCGCCAACGTTTCGCCCGCATTCACGGCCGTCGTCGGCGCCGTATCGCCTATGCTCAGCCCTTCGACATAGTTGGCATAAAGCGACACGTTCTCCCACGGCTTGACGACTAGGCCGACCAGCGGTGTGAATGCGCCTTCGTCGGAGGACGATGTGACGGCGCCGGTGGTCGAGTTGAAATTTTCCGACGCGATATGCTGCCACCGCGCTCCGACGGTTAGCTGCACCCGCTCATCAAGCATCGACAAGGTGTCGGCGATGGCAAATCCGTATAACTCGCTCTCCGATACCTTCGGCACCGAAGCCGGTGCCGGTATGTCCTGCCAGGGCCGGGCGACAGGATTGTAGATATTGGTGAGTTGAGCCGTCCCCGAATTGAAGCCCCGGCCGAGACTCTGATTGAAATGACTTGCCTGGAGCGTGACGGAATGGGCGATTGCGGCAGTGTCAAAGCTGGCGCGCAGGCCCGTTTCCGCAGTGGTCCTGTCAATATCGAAGACGTAATTCTGCGGCGTTATGCTGACGTCCCCGGCCGAGTTCAAGATGACTGGCGTCCCGAAGAGTCGCTCGATGCGCGAGTTGCCCCCGCCGGCAGCGGCAAACACCGTCACCTGGTCGGTGAGATCATATTCGACGCGTCCCAGCAATGACAGATCTTCACTCTTGGACCACTCCCACGGCTGCTGGACGTTAAGCCGGCCATCGGGCGCCTCTGGTATTGCGAAACCGGAAAGCGGAAAGAACGGGCGTTGCGGCGCCTGGAAGTCTTCCCGCTGTCCGATGACGTCGAGCGTCGCCCTGAGCCTCTCGCCCTGATAATCGAGTGCCAGGGCCCCGACCGCCACGTCGCGCGTTTGGTCGTCGATCGGCGTGTCGCCGCCGTGATAGCTGCCGTTGAAGCGGACCCCGAACTGACGCTCAGCGCCGAAGCGTCGGCTCACATCGAGATGCCCGCCGCCCTGCAGGCTCGAGGCATAATCGGCCGTAAACCGTGTTAGATCGACCTCGGCCGCGCGCTTGGGAACGATATTGATGGTGCCGCCGACACTGCTGTTCGGCGCGATGCCGTAAAGCAGCGCCGCGGGTCCTTTGAGAACCTCGATACGCTCGGCATAGTCCGTGAACAGACGATAGGCCGGCGCGACTCCGAACACACCATCGAACGCGACCTCGCCAAAATTGCCTTCGTTGATCGGAAAGCCGCGAATGTAGAAGGAATCCACTATCCCGCCGGTGGAATGGGTGCTCCGCACGGAAGGATCATTGATCATCACGTCGGCCACCGTGCGTGCACCCTGATCCTCGATGGTTTGCGCCGTGTAGCTGCCTATGTTGAACGGCGTATCCATGATGTCGCGATTGCCGAGCAGGCCCAGGCGCCCGCCTCGCGCGACTTGTCCGCCCGGATACGCTTCCGGCAGATTGCCGATCGTTGCGGTCAGGGGCACACCACCCAGCCCCTCCACCACAATGGGCTCAAGCACCGTCGTCTCCTGCGCAGCGGCGTCCTGACCCACAACCACGGCCAGCGCAGCGAACAGCCCAACAGATTTCCTCATGCAAGTCCCCTCATGCCATGGACCAAGAACGTTTTGCCTTGCCTGGCGGGGAGCTGGGTGAGGGTGGTCAGGTGGTCTTGCTAAATAACATGATTATTGCTGTCAACAATGAAACGGACATTCCACGTCGCTGAGCTCAGATGCTATGGGGGGTGAGCGACGAGGGCGCGACAACCTTTGGCGCTGTTGAAAACGACCATAAGGAGTTCCCCTATGTCGCAAGACGTGAACCTACCCGCTGGTGTGTTCCGGCCACTCGGCACCCCCAATCCTGAAGATGGCTTACGTCGAGATGAAGTAGGCGGTCCCCATCCGCGGATCCCCATACCGGCCAGCGGCAACTGAAAGGCCGTATTCAAAGGCCTGACAGAAGGCCGCACTCGATCACACGTTCATAGGTCGGAAGCTCCTTGCATAACGGGCGGCAACCACAGAAGAAATGTCGCATCGGTGCTGCCGTCATCGACGTGAGCACCCGATCGGGCGTCAGCTGGTCGGGGTTGCGCAGCCGCGGGTGCGGTCCAGCGGACACCCTGGGCTTTAACTTTCTCAGCCCGTCAGCGACATGGTGGAGAACCGGAATAACCGACCCATTGCGGCCGTTGGAATCCGTCGCGAAACCGGCCTTCTGCGACGTTGCAAAAACCAGACGCAAATCCAAAATCGAAACTTTAATCGAGATTTTTACGACAGACTGCCGATGAACTATGAAGCGAAGAAAATCCGTCTGACCTGCGGCGAGAACATCGTTCGAAAGTGGGCAGCGTTCATGCTTGCTCACCTCGATGAAGTGTCATCGGCACTCCGGCAGGAAGGCGTGCGGCATGAGATGTGGTTTATGGGAGTCGATGGCACATCGCTGTTTATTATTGGCGTCATGGATGTAGACGACAAAGCCGCTTCGGTTGCCGTTTCTGAGAAGTCGCACCTTTCCGTGGATAACGTTCATAGGCAATTCAAGGCTCATTGGGATCGATCAACCATCGAAGATTTGAAGGTCGATCCGCTTCATGCCCCAACCTTTGGTGACTGCGAATTGCTCTTTGAAGCGCGCGCGAGTTGAACGGGTCGACTTGACTTATGTCGCAAAAATCCTGATTTTCCGAGCTGCCGCACCGCCTCAGTTCAATCAAGGGCTTGGCTGTCGCAAATTCACGCGCGCTAAAGTCGGCGCTGTGCGACCGATTTTTGCAACGGCCCCGAAGGCTGGTATTCAACTCGTTGCCAGATTCTGATCTTCACGGCTCGAACTCTGCTGTGGTCATCGAGGTCGTGGCAGTCAGGATGTTGCCGCATGATCTGCCGCCTGTGATGGATATGGAGGGCGGCGGATCTCGGTCAACAGTGCAAGGACATCGCCGATCCTTCCTTTGTCAAAATCCGCCCCCTTACTTCGCGCCGCGCTTCACATAGCCGTTGTCCTGGCTACGCGTCAGCTCACGTCCGGCCTGCATCTCGGCCACCATCGCAAGCGCTTCGTCCAGGCGCTTGTTCTCGACAATTTCCGGTCTTGCCTTCTTGCCGGCTAGGCTCTTCGCAAACGGGCTCGGATCGAGGATGAACAGCACCTTGTCGTATCGAAGCGTCAAGGCCTGCGACAGTGTGCGGAACTCTTTGCGGCACATGGCGCCGTCCAGGTTCTCATGATTGGCGAGGGGACGGTGCATGTCCTTCGGATTGCGCGGCTCATTGCCGAAACGGGCATTAAAGTCGGCGGCGAACTCGGCGGCATAGGCATTCGCCGCCTCGATCGTGCTGATGCTACGCAGGCGCAACTCCTTCACAAGCCGGTCCTGCAGCGTCTAGTCGGCCCGCTCGACGCGGCCCTCGGCCTGCGGGGTGTTGGGGCGCAGATGATGTCGATGTTCAGCTCGTAGAGCGCACGGCCGAACTGCGTCAGGCCGGTCGTTCGATCCTTCGTAACCGCCCGGTTGTCACCGCCTGCCGGCTATCATCGTGGTGGCCTAAGACACGTGTTTAACGACGTCGTTTGCGACCTGTCTTAGGCGAGGTTTGCGATTGCATTCTGACTCATAAGTCTGCAATCCCCGACCATTGTTTTCAGCTACTTGGCGGGTCACCGCGACTCATAAGTTGAGCCCAATTTCGACCCGTAAGCGTGCAAAAAGAGGAAATTCGACTCGTAAGTCCGACGCGGTTCAGTCCGACCTTCCGATGCCACCTCTGTGGCTATGCCCGATCACTATGGCGGCGGGCAATCCAGCCACGAGGACATCTCACGCGTCCTGCGACCGCCGGTCTCAAGAACGAGTTCCACGTCTTCCACATAAGCGCCTGGAAGTGCTTTCCTGAACATCAGGCAGGCATCCACCCTGAAGCTTCGCTCGCCCGGCCTGTGAATTTCCCAAGCCCACGCTCGAAGCAGTTCTCTGACAAGGTTCGGGTACCCATCTTGGGCGCGCACCCAATCGATCGGAAAGAACGGGTGCATCCATCGAGGGCCTCGTCGCCGGGGATCACGAGCCTGACGAGCCGGGATTCGCCGCGAGACCTGAGGACGTTCACAAGTTCCGGATGGCCGCCGAACTGCAGCAGGCGCCGATCGAACTCCGAGCCTTCGAAGAGGTAGTCTCCTCTGAGCATCTCGGCGCGCGAGATGGCGGCGTGGACCTGGTTCTCGCGATGCCGGAGTTGGCCCTTGTGCATGGCTGCTGTCACGACCGCCTCCGTGAGGGTATCCCGAAGGTCCGGGAACGTTGATCGCAGCCACCCGATGCGATCGCCAATGGACAAGGGACGCAGCCCGTCTCGCTTCAACAGCCGGGCCTCTTCGTCGGTCAGCCTCGTCCCGTGGTATATCGAGTTCGCCCTGATCCAGTCGAGAACGTCGTCGACGACCTGGCTCAGGGATGCGTCGTCGATCAAGGCGTCGAGCGCGTCCTCGTAATACGTTACGCTGGCGGATGGTAGGGATCGCCGGGCGCTCTCGGGAACCGAACAGCGCAGCGCCTCGCCGAGCGGCGCCATCCAGTTGTTGCTGTCAAAGTTGATGATCAAGATCGGCCGTCCGGCTATCACTGAGCGAAGCTTCATCCGCATTCTCGCTGGTTTCGAGCGCGGCCAACGCCCGCCCAACCAAGCTTCGCAGCTCCTCTGCCATCAATCCGTGCGGGTCTTTCAGGAGCGCGACAACGTCTTCCTTGCCGAATTTCGACAAGACGACGGCGGATTTAACTCTGCGCACGATGGTCTGCGACAGATGGCGAGATCGCACCGACACCTCAACGACCGCCATCTGTTCGTCCTGAGGGACAAACGGGACCACGAATTCTTCCTCGGTGCCGTGCTGAAACTGTTTACACAAAAAGCGCTTCGACCGTTCCGCGGACTCGTCGGATACCTCGATGAACCGATGGTCATGCGCGTGCCGAGCCGCCAGCTGTTCCGCGAGATTCGGTATAGCGATATCGAGAGGTTTAGGCGGCGAGGGCAGATCAATGCCAAAGTCGGTCAGAGCATGAAACGTCTCTGGATCGATGAATTGTGCACGCGAACGGATGTCCAGCTCGACAACTACAGCCTCGTCGGGCTTCGTACCAACGTTTTCAACGCGTAATGCGACCGTGCTAACCATAGAAAGCGTCTCCAGGAGGCGCATTAGATCGTCAACGCGCAGAGCTTCGATTTCCCGATCGAACGTCTCCAGCTCTTCAGCGTATCGATCAATTTGCCTACCAGTCACACGCCCAAAGCCGCCGATTTCGAAGTCCAGACCAAACGGCTGTCGGACGACCTGGTGCCGCTGCGCGACCTCACGAGGTGTCGGGAGGTCGTGGCACGCCAGCAAGTTCCGTTTGAGGGCTTCAAAAAAGCCAACAGCGTCAAAAGTTTCGTCGAAACCATCGAATATCCTCTGCTCCGAGATCTCATCAATCCGGGAGATGACCGTGGAAGGATGAGCGCCAAGCCTGGCCTGCAGCTCTCTATTTTCGGCTCTCAGCCGCGCTAGTTCCGGAGTGTCTGGTTCCGCCCGGTCTTGCTCCCATGCATCGGGACGAATGCCCTGCATGCCATGTTGGCGGGCAACTCTCAGTGGCCTCGCGTCGTTCGCCACAAGCGACATACTGACCCGGCGAGCCGTTGCCGCGTGCATCAGCTGCGCAACGATCCTCGAGTCATCTTCTGTCAGGTCGAAGGCTTCGCCGTCGAGTTCTGAATCCCTCGGACGATCAAGGAACACGAATTCGACCTCCGTCGCCCCGGATCGGGAACGATGGACATAACCGTCGTCGGCTTCAGCGGATCGCAGGACTTGCTGATATTGCCTTGTCCGTTTGCGCATGTAGCCTGAGGAAGTGTCTTTGTGGTTGTCCAGTTCCTTCTGGACCTGTGCGCACACATAAACGGTTACGGCCGAGACGCCGGGGAAAAGCTTCTCCCACTTCAGGTCCTCGACGTTCCCGAAATGGAGAAAGATGTTCGTATCCGTGCCGACATGTACGTGCCCCATTAAACCGCCCATTCCCGTCATAGCAACGGTGGATGGTATACACGAAACGAGCTAACACCAAGACGGGTAGGCGTATCCGACAGCTGCGGTAAGAGCGTCCGCTTCTCTGCTAGATCTGCCAACGCAGCAGGGTCAAAGTCGCCGCTGCGTCGGCATCGATGCGAATCCTCGAAAGGCCCAGCGCCTTGGGAGACGTCCCGGCCACTCGAAGGCGCCCGTCGAGGATCGCGCTGATGAGTCCCGCGACGGGAACATCGAGCTCGCGAGCGGCAATCGGCAGCGATAACGACCGCGTGCTCGCCGCCTCGCCACCGTCGAAACGTTTCAGAAGCCTCCGCATGAGCCGGTCGGCTTCGTCTGGCGAGAAGAAGCTGTATGCCGCCCCCGTCGCCTGGGGCAGCGAGCTGGCGACCGATCTCGCGGATTGGAAAGCCGGGAAGATCGACTGGGCTGACGTCGACCGCGGCGTCCTGTTGAGCGGGCCGCGGGGCACGGGCAAGACCACGTTCGCGGGGGCGTTGGCGAGGACTTGCAAGGCTCATCTCGTCCTCGGATCGCTCGGACGCTGGCAGGCGAGGGGGCATCTCGGGGATATGCTGAAGGCCATGCGTGCAGCCTTCGACGAAGCCAACAATAATGCTCCCTCGATCCTCTTTCTCGATGAGATCGACGCGGTGGGCGATCGCGAGAAATTCAGCGGTCACAACGCACAGTATTCCACCGAAGTAGTGGCAGCACTGCTCGAATGCATCAACGGGGCGGAGGGGCGCGAAGGTGTTGTGGTCGTTGGAGCCTGCAATCATCCAAGCCGGCTCGACGCGGCTATCGTCCGGGCTGGCCGCCTCGACAGGCATGTCAGGATTTCCTTGCCCGATCTGAAGGGCCGCGAGGGGATTCTTCGCTGGCATCTGCAAGGTTTGCTTGTCGGCGCCGATCTCTCCAGCGTGGTGAGAAGGACAGAGGGCTGGAGCGGCGCGGCGCTCGAGCAGCTAGTGCGTCAGGGCAGGCGACGGGCAAGGCGGGAGCGCCGGAGCCTGCTGCTCGAAATCGCGGCCGAGCTGCCTGCTCTGGTTTCTCTGCCGGAGAAAATGCGGCGCAGGTTCGCCGTCCACGAAGCCCGGGCATGCGGTGGTCTGTCTTGCCATCGGCGTGGCCGAGATCGTCCGCGTGTCGATCATCGAGACGTTCGACGTCTCAGGCGGACGGGTGCAGGACGGCGGCGGAGTTGTTTCAGCGAACCGGGCCTGCGCGAACGGACGCCGTCGCAGTTCCTTGACCGTATCGCCATGGTTCTGGGCGGGCTTGCCGCCGAGGAGGTTCTGCTCGGAGCGAAATCCGCAGGGGGAGGCGGCACGCGCGGTTCGGACTGCACAACGCAACGCTGTCCGCGCTGACGTTCGAGGCTTCGTACGGGCTTGGTGAGAGCTTGGCTTACATTGCCGCCGACAACGAGGAGGACCTGTTCACGGCCATGCGGTTCGACCGTGGGCTTCAGGAGCGTGTCGACAAGGTGCTGATGGAGCAGTTCGAGAGAGCGAAGCGCATCATCGGAGAGCATCGGAGGGAGGTCGAGGGCATCGCCGAAGCCTTGCTTGCCAAAAGGGGAACTGTCGGCGGCGGTGGTCGAGGAGATCATCGCGCAGCAGCCTCGGCTCAAGCTGGTCGACGAGCCAGACAAGAGGGCGGGTTAGTCATGGCTCGCCCTGCATCTCAGAGCGCGCAGCGGTATCCGCTCACCGCGATGCTCGGGGCCGAAGCCAACGTCCGCGTATCCGATGGTCATCGCCGGGGCGAAGCTCTGCCTCGGCGTCACGGTCACGCCGGAACAGGCGGAGTTCATCGTCGCGCAGCTGCCGGCAACTCTTCGCCTAGGGGCAAAAAACCTGACTGTCTCGAGGGCCGAATCCTTTCGGCGTCCTTCAGGAATCCTGTACACCCGTAACTCTGCCGCGCGGCGACTGTTCGCCGGAGTTCCCACCACGAGCCGAAGCGGCTTAGTCCGCTTCGGCTTTTTTCGTGCCGTTTCAAGCCACGCCAGTTTTATCGCCGCAGTTTGTGCATCGACGGCTTCCGGAGAGGTGTGCGGACTTTCGAGTCGAAATACAAGACTTATGAGTCAAGATACAGCCGGACATTTTAGAACTTAGCTGCTACATGCTAAAGTTGCATAAGATAGATTATGGAACTTAAGCTATTGATATCGCTAACTAATTCGGTTTCGGACTCTCTATCCAGTGAGTTGCCGTTGACCCAACATCCAGATACCGACCAAGCGAACGCAAATAGGCAACGATCTCCAGCTTCAGAAAATCGCGATCGCCGTAAGCTTCATCTATGCGCTGCAGCTCGATCTCCGCGTCGACCATCTCCTCGACGTCTCCGAGCACGTAGGCGTCATGTCCTACGGCACAAATGTCGCATCCGGCCTGGATGATTTCATCTACGAAGGCCGGGATCTCGCTCGCCTGCATTAGTCTCATCCTCGTCTCCTTTGGGCGCGGCCCGATCTAGGTTTCCTCGGCCAATGGATCACGCGCCTTCTCAGCGTATTCCTCGAGATAAACACGCGATGTTTTGTCGGACATTCTTTCCGACAGCTTTTGGACCATCAGATCAACGTCAGCGTTCAAGTCCGTGGCTTCGACTTCACTGGCCGCGTTGACGCTGTCGAAAATCACCTGATTAAAGGCGGCGACGTCGGAATCGAAAGCGTCGCGGATCTCCTGGCGCCGAAGGACCGGCGAACGAATGACCTGCATGTCAGGCTCACCCTCGCGCGCTATAAGCCGTTCCCGCTCTGGATCCTTTTTCTTAAGGATGCCGGCATACTTGTTCCGATCGAGCTTCTCCAGGTCGACCTCTAGATCGTCCTCGTCGGCCTTGCCCTTCTCACCAATTTTCTGGGTTGCGCGCTGTGCGGTGGCTTTATACACTTCGCGTCGATCATCGGAATTCATCTCACTAATTGATCTTTTCCGGCTTGGTTTTGCATCGGATTCCGATTCATCGTCGAGTTTAGGGCGCTCGTCGTTATGACTAAGGGATGCCCTGTTGACTTTAGCGAACTGCTGAGGCCGCTGTTCCTTCTGCCGCTCTCGCCGCAAATCCTCTTCCGTCACGCCGGCCGAACGCTTCTCATCCACATCAAGGCGATGGCGCAGCTCATCGAGGGACGAGATATACACCTGGCGCACGCCATCCTTAAACGAGAAACGAACCTCATGAGCGTTCTGCGGCCGCTCCACGGAAGCGAAATCCNGCATTGCCTGTCGCCTCCTTCGCGGTAGGCCGAGAGCCGTTGAATTTGTCGGTATCCGCAACGGTCCATTCGACCGGTTCCATGCGCGGCTTGGGTAGAGGCTTGAATTTACGAACCTTCGAGAACATGCGCTCGCCGCCCGAATCCAGCTTCATAATCCGCATGAGCGGCATGCCGGTCACCTGCAGGATGGCTTCTTCAGGCTTCATCATCATCAGCGTGTTGACCGGGAGAAGGTCAACGGATACCGGCACCTTAGAAACCGAGCGATCGCGCCGGCCATGACGATGCGTGTATGACGACTGCTCAATCCATCCCGTCGTCTTGCCGGCTGCCGTGGAGACCGCCGTTGCGTCCTCCTGGTTCTGGAAGTTCATATAGAGCTTGATGGTTGAAGCCCCCATGAGGATCTTCTGGCCAGCTTTCTGGTACAGCCGCTCGAGCTGCGCGCCGTCCTGAAGAATAAAGACGAAGCGCGCGCCGTTTTTGCGGATCAATGGCGCAAGGGTCAGAGCCGTATCGATGCGGCCGCCATTGCCGAACTCGTCGAGCATCATCAGAACTTCATGCTCACCGTTCCGCAACTTCCCCATCTGCACCAGCTCGTCCGCCATCTGCTGGATGAAGATCGAGATCAGCCGCTCATAGATCTGGATCGCATTCCAGTCCGCCTGCACGTAGATCACCATCTTGCGCTTCCGGATGGCATCAACCGGGATCGTCGTAATAGAGGTCAAGGCCTCGACGAGAGGGTTCTGCAGGAAATTGAGTTTAGCGACGATCTCGGCCGCGATGCCCTCCCCGAGCTTTTCATGCCGGCCCGCGAATTTGGTCAGCTGCATACGGGTCTGGTCGGAGAGAACGTCTTCGTAGTTCTCGAGCAGCTGCACGATCGCCTTGCGCTCGTCCGACATCGAGTTGAGGATGCGATAGAGCTCACTCAATGATTTTCGCGTATCCGGGCATTCGAGGACGAAACCCAACATGGCTGTCATCAGGATACGGGCGCTTTCCTCCCAAAAATCCGATGAATCGGAGCGAAGACGCTCCGGAAGCAACATTTGCGTCAGCTTCTGAAGGTCGGTGATCCGCTGATTTGGGTCCTTGCTGATCAGATCGAGCGGATTGTAGCCGTCAGTGAGCTTTGAGCCTGGCGCCAGCAAATAGACATCGTACCCCTTGTCTTTCATGTAGCCGGAGGTTTCCTCGAACAGTTCGCCACTCATATCGAGAACGAACTGGGAGCCCTGAAAGCTCATCATCGTCGGGATCACGAAACTGCGCGACTTACCCTGCCCTGGCGAGCCGATGACCATGACATGCTGATCCCCGTCATTGCGCAACAACAGCCCCTGCTTCAGCCCAAGCACGATCCCGCGCTTGTCGCGCAGCCGGAAATCCGCCGCATCCTTCAACGTCGCGAGACGGGCCTTGCCCATGATCATGCGTTGACGCTTCTGCACCGCCGCTCCGATTGGAAAGCCTACAAGAGCGCCGGCCGCTGCAAGCCCCGCTAGTGCAGCCAATACCGTTTGACGCGATGGCCGCTGATAGGCGCCGGCGGCATCAATCGCGCCAAAGGGCGCCTGGTACATGGCCGCGAGATGATTGCCAAAATATTCGGCCGCGGCAGCGTTATTGCCAAACTTCGTCGCGACCAGATAAAAACCGATGCCATAGGCGATCACGCCGACATAGGCGGCCGCGAAAACTAGCGCCGTGTTGGCGATCAGGCTGAACATCGATCGCACATGCACGAGATAAAGAATCTTGCGCGAAAGCGCCCTTCCACCCTTCAGCATCCACAGGCAAAGCCACGCGAAGAGAAAGGGCGCTGCCAGCACAAACGCAAGAACCGACAAGCCAAAGGTGTTACGGATGCCGATGATCGACCAGGTGTATCGGACGCCGTCCAGAAATGGCGCTTTAGAGAGGTAGTCGTAGAAGGAGGCCGTGCCGAACGACGTCACATAGAGATCATAGATGAGCGTGAAAAAGGCAAGCCACAACAAGATCGCCGCGACGATCGCCACCGGGAAAGTGAAGAAGGAAACTTTCTGAAGGCCCGTCCACTTCGGGCGGACAATCTCCACGTCAGTGTACACGCTTGCCATCTTCGTCAACCTCATCGGCAAAATAAACTTCGCTGACGCCGCGGCCGCCGGCAGCATCGCTCTTCTTCAACTGCACTACGATCGGAATGATGGACCGGATGTAACGAATGATATCATCACGCTCCATGCGAACATTGCTGTTCAAAACCAGCGTCGACAACCGATTAAAAGCATGATGGGGCGAATTGGCGTGAATGGTCGACATCGACCCCGGATGACCAGTATTGATCGCATTCAGGAAGTCGAATGCCTCTTCGCCACGCAACTCGCCCATAAAAATCCGATCCGGCCGCAAACGCAGCGCGGTCGCCAGCAGATCCGTCATTGTCACGCGCGCTTCGCCCTGCCCCCCTTTCGAGACAAGCAGTGAGACGACATTCTCCTGGCGTGGTTCGAGCTCGGGCGTGTCCTGCATCAACACGAAGCGTTCGCTATTCGGAATCGCGGTCAGCATGGTGTTGAGAAACGTCGTTTTACCCGTTGAGGTGCCGCCGGAGATCAGCATGCTGCGATGGTTGATGGCCGCCATTTCAAGAAAGGCCCTCACCTTTCCGGCGCGCAAAAGCTTGGACAATTCGACATCGACATCATCGATGTAGTCGTCGCCTGTCACCTTGGTGAATCGGAAGGCGCCCGCCTTCTCATAGTCGTCAAGGTCGAAGTGACGGATGAACTGCTTTCTTATAGAGAAGGCATGTCCGGTCGCAGAAGTTGGGTTCAAGACAAACTGCACACGCTCTCCATCGACGAGCGTTGCCGACAACAGGGGTTTTTCAGCGTTGATGTTCTGCTTGGTGAAGGATGCGGCACGAGACGCCATATGGCGGATGGCCTCCTGTTCGAGGCCTTCAACACTGACCTTTTCCATCGCCAGCTTGCCAATACGCTCAAGCCACACTTCGTTGCGACGCTGGCACGAAATCTCGACGATGCTCGGATCATCGAGAAAAGTCTTAATTGGCTCCAGCGCCTCCGAGAGAAAGTGCTGCTCAGCCGAAATGGACGGACGCGCATTCATTTGTAGACGGGCTCATCTGGTGCGTGGATAGCGCTCTGCCGCGGTTTCTTTTTGTGCAGAAGCCGCTCGTACTCTTCCCGCACCGGGTCGGGATAGAGGTCCGCAAAGTCCAAATCACGGGTGACGAAAACAGTGATATCAGATCCTTGGGCAATATGGATCGTCGGGCGGATGTTGCGGGTGTCTTCGAACGCTTCAGAGGCCATCTGCTGAATCCCTGACGCGATCGTTTCAGCCGCGATTTCTCGCGCCCGGTCTTGGGAACTGTCGCCGTTATCCTGCGGGATGCGCGTGACTGAACCGTCCGAGTTGACGATCGTAATGTACTGCGTTTCCTGCCGGCCAAGTGAGGCAACGTATTGCGCCGCGCCGCCGATCATCGTCATCAATGCTGGCGGGCCGAAGCGTTCCCAATATTTTTTGTTCACTTTGCCCGTCATGCCCGAGCGGCCGAGCCGATCAGTACCATACGAGCCCAACTGCACAGACACGCCGTCGCCACGGATCATGCGGGTCCACACAATGAAAACCCGCTCCTGCCCGCGTTCAACGCCAGACTTGTAGTCGCCGATCAGTGACGAGCCTGCCGGGATCAGAATGCGGCGACCATCGAACGAATAGACGTCCTCACGCACGATGCCCTTCACCATGCCGGCCAGGTCCGAATTGATGGCCGTCTCAAGCGTGCCACGAATCATCGCTCCCTGCGGGATCCACGCATCGGTGCGGCGATTTTCCGTCGCCGTCGAGACTTCAACACCCTGCCCGCCCATGGCCTTCAGGAAAGCTCGATCATTGTCGACAGCGCCACCGCCACCGCCTGCAGCTTGTCCTTCAGCAGCAGACGGCTCGCCACCGCCAAAGCCACCCTGCCCGTTTGCTGTCGCCTGAGTTGCTCCGTTGGTTTGATCGGACTGATCGAAAACCATGGATGACGAACGCACACGCTCAAGCAACTTCGCTTGACGAGCAAGTTCGACGCATTTCGGATGTTCAGGATTGTTGCCGTTGGAGCAATCGACGTCTGCCGGCGTCGCTACCGGCATAGCTGCCGGAACCACGGCGGCCGGTGGAGGCGGCGGTGGCGGAGGTGGGGCCTCTGGAACCTGCACCGTCGGCAACGGTGGAGGCGCTGGCGTGGTAAACCCGTCATTCCTCGGGGCCTGGATCGGCTGAAACTCCTCTCGCGGCGTTGTATCGACGATCGGCGCTTCCTCGCCACCGGACAAAAGGAAATAAAGCACGACACCTACGCCCGCGATCGCGGCAACTACCGCAACCGGCCGCATGATGCCAATGCCAGCTTTTCTGACTGGACCGCCGATCGCTGAATCGCCTTCGATCGAATGATAGTGAGAATCGGACATCTTGCCCCCTACCTTGATCGAGTTTCCGGTTGGAGAGGGCCGCTGCGCGATCCGCCTTTGCCAATCCTCTTAGGACCCACTACGCCTTCGATAGGCGCTGGCGCGTCGGCCGGTGCGGTCCGCAAATTGAAGAGGCAAGTTTCTTCCTCCGTGCCGTAGCGCAGCGTCCATTGCCGCGAAACTGTATCAATGACGATGTAGTCCGCTTCCCTCCGGTAATTTACGAGGCTTTCGCGTCGCTTCCGGTCAACGACAAAAATCGCTGGAACGTCACCAGTGAACTTCATGAAGGTTTTCAGCCCATCATCGAACACCCACAAAGGCTTGGCTGCATCATTGCCTTTGAAACCGTAGTCGTAGTTGACCTTATCCCGGCGGATGTTCTTGATATTAGGGTTTTTTTGGGCGTCCTGTGCCTGCTTCCATAGCTCCGCCGTGCCTTTCAGTCCTGCGTCCTCGGGGTAGGTGAAGCGCAGCTTGTAAGTCTGATTGTGCATCGAGCGGGTGTCGTTAACGCGAAGATCAAAGGAGTAGGTCCGCTTGGATGTGACCACCGACAAATTCGTCGGCGCATCTTTTTCCATCGGCTTCAACGTCAGCGACCGCCGGTCTGCTGATGTCAGTATCTGCCATGACACTGTGTCGCCGGCGACGACCTGGGTGATTTCCTCATCAGCACCGAACAGGATGGTCGTCACTATCCCGTAGGTTCCCATCACCAAAAAAACCTGCTCTGACGAATAGGGCAATGTCCGCACACGCGGATCGAGGCGGCCGGGGCGAGCAACCAGTTCTGCATGAGCCATTGATGTCGTCAAAAGCAGGCTCAAGAGGATAGTGGTCGTTCTCTTCATTGACCCACCAACCCGGAAGGCATGTTTTCAGGTACCTTCACGTACTCGGTCACGACAAAACCGAGCGGGTTGTAAAGCCGCACCCTGTTGCTTGCCTGCAAATTGATCTGCTTGTAGCGAACCGTGGCAGACCACCTGTTCACCACCTCGCCATCACGCTGGCGCTCTCTCGTCTCGAAGCGCACATTCATGGTGTTGGCGTTTAGAGGATTGACTGAAAGGATCTCCGGGCGAATTTCACCGGTTGATCCCAAAGTCTTCACCGGCCCCCGCGGGTTGGATGGATTCATCGACTCCTCATAGTCCTCAAAAGCCTTCGAGCCCGGCTCGGACCAGAGAGCAATCATGTCGAAGTTGTCCGAAAGATAACGTGGGTCGTAGGTCTCACGCCGGATGACATAATTGCCAACAAAGGCGGCTCGGACAGCCTGCATTTCAGCGACGTTTGTCCGGTCCTTCTCGAGCGTCGTCACGGTTTCCATATAGCCGGTGTTCTTATCGACGATGAGGGGCACGACCTCGGTGCGCACCAATGGAAATAGCTGTGCAACCGAGAAGGACAAAATTCCCGCTACTGCCCATCCAGCCACGGAGAAGAACAGCAAAATGAGGCCGATCAGCGTCCTCAGTGATTTGTTCTTCTCGCCCCATGAAAGATGCTGACTATAAGTCTCTTGCGGACCTGGCACCTGGTCGCTTGGCCCCTCGTTCTGCCGCCTCCTAAAGAACGCCACCTTCCAACCTCATATGTCCCAATCGACGCAAACTTTGAGCGTGTGAATTAATCACAATGCACCCTAAAATTACACTCCAGTGCAAGAAAAGGTGATGCCCAACGGCAACAACGCGAATTAGCCGCCGCTGCGCCGTCTGTTTGTCAACATCCGCCCTAACGCACCCGCACCTACGCCCATGCCTCGGCCCATAGCCCCTCCGGCAGCCATTGTTGCCAAGAGGGCACCCTTTGGCCCGCCGGCCATGGCGAGCGCCGCCCCTGCGGCTTGTGCCCCTCTGCTGTTACCCTTGGAAAGTCTGCTCTGAGCACCACGATAGAGTTCTGGCACATACCCGCCGCCTGAAACGCCGCTCATAGCCGCACCAAACGCAAAGGACTTCGCGAAATCCGGCACCTGCAGAATGAAATAGGAAATGATCGCAAGATACAGAACTATGGCGATCGCGATCGCAAGTGCATTCTCCTTAGTTGCCATGCTATCGTTCACCGTCTCCATCATTCCAGCAAGAAAGCCGAAAGCCAGGCCCGCCATGATGTAAGTGAAGAGGAGCATGAACATGCCATAGGCAATTCCTCTCACCCAGGCACCAAAGACGAAATTCGTGATCTGAAAAAAGTAGCAAAGGATCGCAATAGGACCGACAGCTAACATGATAGCCGTAATCATCTTGGCGAAAAGCGTCACTCCCGTCAGGATCAGCAGCATTGGCAACAGACCAAAGCAGAACACGATAAATACAATAACAGCGCCCGTCACATTCGGCATGATGCCAGACTCGAACGAATTAAATAGCTTCATCGTGAAATTGTAGATCTTCAAACACATACTGGCGACTTGCTGCGCCAAATTCGCACCAGCTACGTCTCCTCCCATCTTAGACGATATTGCAGACCCCAACTGCTGAGGAGTTTCCAAGACAAACTGCGCGATGTTGTCGTAAAATATCGCCCACGACATGATTAACGCATATGCTAATGCAACCTTGAATCCAGTTATGGCCATGTCCTGCAAGGTCACGCTGGAAAGCCCGAGCGCTCCCCACAGAAAATACAGGATCAAGAAGAGCGCCAAGATGGCAGAGATCAAATTGCCGTTCTCGGCGAACAATCCCCAGGCTCTCTCCAGGGAGGCAACATTGATCTTGTCGAAATAGCTTAGCGCGTCGCCATAAAAATTGACTGCATAGCTGACCGCGTCCATCGGCCCCCCTTAGAATGGATTCATCGGCCTCATGGGACCGCAATCATCTTCATTTGTCACAGCCAAAAACACGTCACCAGCCTCAGTGCTCTCTTTAGCTTCCGAGACATAGGTCGTACTCGGCACGGGGTTTTCATCGGCCGAACACTTTGCCAACTGCTCATATTTGCCCGCGCAACCGCTTGTGGCCGCGTAGGCCAGTATCAAAAAACCCACAACCCTCACTGATTCTGATCCTCGAAAGCCTTCAATTGATCACGTACCGACGATCCTTGCGGCTGTTGACTGCCACCTCGGATGACACTGTCCGGAAGCGGGGCAAATACCTTCATATTCTGTGACGACGTTGCCAACCCTGCCTTGTACTGCTGATTGAGCAGCATGACTTGGTTGTTGAGCGATCCGACTGCCTCGTTGGCGGTCTGATTGCCCTGCAGCACCATTTGCGTGTTCTGCTCAAGCGCGCCCTTGAGGTCTTTCGCAGTGCCGATCTCCTGTGTTGCCTGCTGGAACGAATTCTGACGATCCTTTGATGCAGCATTCATCGCGTCTGTCAGCGCCGTCATCGTCGTTAGAGCGTTGATACTTTGCGAGTAAGCTTGATTGGCGCCTGACAGGCTCCCGCCATTCACGGTGTCGGTGACCATCTTCACCAAATTGAGCCCATTGATGAGCTTCGCCGCAGCATTCTGGAACTGGCCACCAATTCCCCCGAAAACTGCCGAATTACCCGACAGGATGCTGTCGAATCCAGGCGCCTGTCCCATGCTAAAACCGTTGCCGGTGGCAAGTGATGCGAACTGGCTGGCGTCCTGGGTACGGTCGCCGGTAATGGCCTGCAGGGTCTTTGTTGTGTTGTCCTTGACGACTGACGTATCCTGCTGGATCTGCGCCGATAGCCTCCGAATTTCTTGGTTGATTTTGATATTTGCGGCGTCCGTAACAGGGACCTGCGCATATGCCGACGACATCGTCAGAACGCTCAATGCGCCTGCTATGATGAATTTCTTCATTTTGCCTATCCTCTTTGCCAACTTGCTACTGCGCTACGGCCGGTTATCGACCACGGTTACAAGCCCCAACGCGGGATCTTCCATCACCGCGAAGGTTGCCGCTTCCCCCTTCAAACGGGCTTGCTCCTGCAAACTCGTCAACCAGCCCTGAATTTCCTTCGTAGATGCAGTCGATGGGACCACATAGCAGGCCGTACCTCCCGTATTAAAAACTGACGGCGGGCACTGCACTTGCGCCATAACCAGCGATCCGTCCTGTGCTTGGCTGTTTCCACCGCCGCTACCACGCAGAGCCGCGGAAGACGCCATCAAGCCCGCCTGCAAGCGCTGAAGGTACTGCTGATTTGCTTCCGTCGACTTCTGCACAAACTCGTTCCAGACCTGCCCACGCTCGACTTGCGCTTCTGTGTTCCGGTCGACCGCCTTTTTCAGCTGCTCTCCGCACCCCTGATTATAGCCAACGGTCTCCGGGTCGGGCGTGCTTCCACCCTGTGGTGTCCGATCGCCGTTCTGCGCTTTGTTTCGATTGTAGTAGCCAGAGACCGTTTTGACGTAGTCCTGGGTTTCAGGAATGTTCGGGACCCTGCCGTTCCTGAGCGACTGGCGATATGGTCCCGCATTATAGCCGGCGGCCACAAGATCTGTTCGGTTGCCGAACATGCCCTGCAGCTTCTTGATGTACTTCACGCCGCCGCGGATGTTGTCTCGCGTATCGTACGCGTTGACGCCCAACTCTGCGGCCGTACCCGGCATCAGCTGCATGACGCCAATGGCACCTACACCGGACCTAGCAGATTGCCTGAAACGTGATTCCTGTTCGGCAATCGCCATCGCGAAATTAGGATCGACACCCTGACGGATGGCTTCCTCCTCCACCATGCGCGCAATTTCTTGCTGACTATGCGTGCGCTTTGCTGGTGGCGCCTGTCTCGTATCGCCCGACATGCCCTCCGCCGAGCAGTCCATTGGCGAGCCAGATCCCTGTCCTGGCGCAAAGCTGTCGGTCGTGCCACCTGACGCGCCCTTCACCTTCTTGGTGTCGGCCTCATAGGTCGTATACCAGCCCATCGTCTGCGTCTGGATTTTCACTCGCGCGCCGTCGATAACCGGGACCTGTGCCAGCGCGGCCGAGGACGACAATGCAGTAGCCATTGCCAACGCAACGGCCAATGCCCTGTTCGGTGACATTGCGCTATTCATCCCCTTCTCCATCATTCCAATCACAGAATTTCGACAGCCAGTTCTTCGGATCGTCTCCATATTCGTCGCGAAGAATCTCGACCTCGCGCACGGTTTCCTCGCGACCCGACAGAACCTTGATGAATTGCGGCATGTGAGACATGTCCACTCGGGCGATCACGCTGTCCTTCGCGTGCTTGATAAGCATGAATCGCGACTTTGGATCGCCGTTCTTCACCCAATCAAATTCGGCCTGAGAAAGGCCGAAATGATTCATGTAGGAGCTTTCGTCAGCCTTTGGGTTTGCAAAGAAAATGTTGGTAGATGTCTGCTCGATAATGGTCCGGCTCACGCTCGACCGCACGACGTCGTCGGCCGACTGCGTTCCGAAGATGACAAGACCATTCCGCTTACGGATGGTCTTGAAGTAGTCCTTCATGGTGCGCTTGAATTCATCGTCGTCAAGCAGCTTCCACGCCTCGTCCATAAGGTTGATGATCGGCGATTTGCCGTCATAAATGGCATCCAGCCGATGGAACATGTACAAAAGCGCTGCCGTGCGGACTGTCGGATCATCAAGGATTGACGTCATGTCGAACCCGATCATCGGCTTCGTGACGTCCAGATTGTCCTCCGCATTGTCGAAGAGCCAGGCATACGGGCCTTGATCAACCCACTTGTCCAGCCGGGCAATAAGGCTTCCTTCGGTGCGCTCGCTACCAGCCAGCAGAGCGCGCAGCGACGACAACCGCCGATACGACTTATCCTTGGTCTTCAAGACCGACCTGATCGCATTGCGGATGATGGACTCTTCCTGAGGCGTGAGGTTTTCGCCCTCCTTCGCCGGCTTGAGCATGAAGCTCAAAAGCCGGTATAGAAACACCCGGTTCCCCTCCGTATCCTTCAGAAGAAGCGGGTTCCAGCCCGACGGCTCACCCGGTTCCAACGTCAGATACGTCCCGCCGGCAGCGCGGACCATAATGTCAAGGCCGCGATCCTTGTCGAACACCACAGTCTTGAGCCGTGGATTGACCCGGTAGGCTTGCAGGATCATGAACGCCATGATCACCGTCTTACCGGAACCGGTAGGACCGAACACGGTCGTGTGCCCGACATCGCCCTGATGGAAGTTGAAGAAGAACGGCGTGCCTGATGTCGTTTCGAAGATCGTGATTGCCGGCCCCCAGTGGTTACCGTCCGGCTTGCCATAAGGATAGGCGTGGAAGCTGCTCAATCCGGCAAAATTGAGCGTGGAGATCAACGCCCGCCGCGCGATATAGGCCTGATTGCCCGGGAGCTGAGCCCAATAGGCCGGTTCGGCATTGAGATCCTCTCGCACGTAAGAAGCGCCAAGGGCGCCCAACTCGTTACCGACAAGTGCAACGGCATCGTCAAGTTGCGCTGTGGTCTTCGCGATCGGCATGACCGTCAAATGATGTTCAGCAAAAGCCACCCGCTTTCGCGCCAACTCATCACGGGCGATATCGAGATTTGCCTGCACACTGGACCCTCCCTCGTCCGCCTTGGAGAGCTGCCGGTCCAACCGCTCAATCCGGTAGCGTGCGGCCATGTCGTCGACGAACGACATCGACTGTGTGACAACCATCTCGAAGGGCAGCTTCAAGATGTAATCGAGCATGCCCGCGCCAGTCTCCGGAGGGTACTCCTTAAGCGAGACTATACCGGCGTACCGATCATCTTCGGGCGTGTCGCCCTGCAGATGAATTATGCGATTGCCGATCGATGTGCGCCGTGCGGGCAGCAATTCATCAATCGGAATATTGCCCAGGCGGATCGGCCTTACCCGACCGCCGTTCAGCAGTGTGTAGAAGAACTCGCACTGCTCCGAGAACCAAACCTTCCTCGCGTCCTCTTCAAGAACCATGTCCTCGGAGATATCGCGGTAAATCCGCTTGCCGTTGCCAAGATCGACCTCGACGCGCTCCACGTCGTGCAGCACCTTCGGCCCATAGGCATCTAATGACTTCTCTATCGCGCGTGTGGCCTCGACGAGCTTGTCCCGCATCAGACGGAACTGCTCTTTCCGAACGACATTGCCGCCCACGCCCATGACGCGCGAAAGCGCAGATCCCTTCTTGAAGAAAGGACGCACGACTAACGATACATAGGTGTCGTTCACAAACATTTCGTTCTTCGAAATGCTCGCCTGATAGATGTCGTCCATTCTTTTCATGAACGGATCGGCGAAATTCGACGGTAACGACGGCGCAACCTTGTGCCGAATGACATGCGTATAGAGTGAAAAATTCCCAATCGACGAGATCGCGCGGAACGCAGAATTGCGTTGCCGCTGAAGCATGTTGATCGTCTCGATATCAGCGGTCTCGAACGAAAAACCGTTCAGTCGCAGCGTCGAGACAAGGCAGTCATTTTTCAGCCGAATGATGCCGTTTTCAATCGGCACGTAGAAGGGGATGTGGGTGGAGATGCTCTTGTCGGCGAAGATCTCCCAACCCTTCGTCAAGGATCCCTTCAAGGAACGCGCCATCGTATTCATCGATCAAACCCCGTAGGTCCGAACGCCGCCCCCAAGCTTGCGGCCCAATGGGTTCACGCCGCACATGCTGAGACGACCGACAATGTCAAAAAACCAAAGATCGAGCTTCACTGTCAGCACATACAGAATGCTGTGGCAGACAATGAAAGAAACCGGGAACCATAAAATTGAACCCAGGATCATGAAAACCATCAGCGAGATGAAGCATTCCGCAAGAAAATATGTGTACGGAATGCCCATCACTGTCGGGGGTCGGGTCAGCGCCAAAATGACGGGGTAAGACTCAATATATTCGTCTTCCCCGCCGTGGCTGTTGCTTCCAGCCGCCATGGATCAGTTACCGCCACCGGCCAGGAAATCGACCAATTCAGCGGCTGCAAACATGCCAGCAAGGCAGCCTGCAACGCGAAGGAGCGCACCCCAGTTCCAGTAGCCGAAGGCGGCCGCAAGGAACATGCCGATGAAGGCGATCGCGCCGACCGAACGGCCAAACGGACCAACAAAGAACTGCACCAGACGATCCGCCGCCTGCTGCAGAGCATCAAGGTTCTGTGCAGCTGCCGGCTCGAACTGGCTAACCAGCAGGACCATGCTGGATACGACAAGCATCGCGCCGTTGACCATCCACTTGCGTCCCTTGGCCGAGTACCAGGCGGACCGGCCATATACGGCAAGCGCCTGCAACGTCCCCACAATCACACTCATTGAAGCACCTCTTCCTTTTTGATCTTCACAGGGCCACTGACGGGAACCTGTCCACTCTCCTGTTCCACACGGTCGCTTGCATCGCCCGTGCTACCAACCGAAAAGACGAGCATTGGCGACTTCGCCCGCTCTGCCCGTCCCGATCTTCCACCCGCTTTCCTTGCCGTCAGCGCAGCCCTAGCACCGCGACCGATCGTTAAAACCTCGTCCGCCGAGCTCGTATTTGCATAGAGCCCCAACACGCGCGTTGCGTAATCCGCCGTTTCCTGGATCAGCGGCAAAGACCGACGAACATCTACCCTCGGTTCACCGGCGTTATAGGCTGACGCGATCAGCACGGGATTGCGGTACTTGTCGACCAGAATGCGAAGAAACCGCGCTCCCGCTCGTATATTCTCAGAGGGCTCCGTGAGGTCCGTTGCGCCAAAGGCCTCTCCAACCTTAGGCATAACCTGCATAAGCCCAATCGCACCTGCGGAGCTGACAGCCTGCGGATCGAACCCGACATTCTCAACCCGCATGATCGACAACATCAAATTCGGATCGACGCCCTCTTCCGCGGATATCGTCGTCACCAATTTTGCATACTCGGCCGGAACGCCCTCCAGCAAATCCGGCCTTGGCTCCTTCCATGATGAAGTCACGGCGTCTTTCAACAGGGTGACTTCGTCAACGGATGGCCCGTTCGCCATTTCCTCTTGCAACGCACCATATGAGAAGACTTCTATGGAGGAGCGCACGGCCTGCTCACGCCCAATCGCCGGTTCAGCTTCCGGTGCATAGGCAACGACCATGCTGCCATCAACCGCCTCCGGCGCCTCTTTAGCTGGCGCAGTATTGTCAACTATATCGACGCTGCTCCATCCCTCGCCAAATCGCTCACTAAAGCGATCTCCCTCAAGCGGCAAAGCCGTTATATCGTCGGCTCGTGCAACCTTTCCGAGAGAGCTAGGCGCGGCTTCCTCCGGTGGAATCTTCACCTTCATCGGTTGGTAGGCAGTCGCCTTAACCGGCTTTAAAGCCTCATCGCCGCCCCGTGCAGCCAATGCCGACTCGCCGACATTCGACACTGTGGCGAAGCTTGTCAGGACAAAAGCTGAGGTAGCGGCAGCCAGCTTAGTGCTCCGCGACCATCCTTTCCCCGATCTTTCCACATGCACTAACGAGTTGCGACCCATCGACTGTGCTATCGTAAGTTCTTATAGTGTAGTAGAACAATCTGAATCTCATTCCAAGCCAAAAATCAACGAGAATCCTTCGTACCCCTAGGCTTTAATGCACTAGGCTGGTCAATGCCAACATTCTAATCTTCTAATGGATTCAGCCACGTAGGCGTGACCAGACGTCCGGTTGCCAACGATATCGAAGCTGCTCGCGGTCCCCCAGGACCTTTGCCAGACGCACGGCAGTCCTTCCCTTTATGAACACCGATCCCGCGTCCGCGCCCGACCGAACTCCATGAATTTCGCACAGATAAATCGGCAGTTGCCGCTGCACTCTTTGCATCGGCAAACACGACGACAGCTGGTATTGATAATCCCCGCTGCTCGCCACATACGGCCGCGACTTTTGCTGCACAGGCCCCAGGCGCTGCCATCCATAACTGCTCCCGTATTCCAACTGACATTCAATAATATTGCTGCCATAGGCCTTGCAGGAATCGAGCCGAAGATAGGCGTAAGGTGCAACTGGCAGTGGTCGCATATGCTGAACCCCGCTTGCGCAACCTGCCAAAAACAGTGCCGCTCCAACCCCGTTGATGAGAGTCTTTCTAATAATCAACGGAATACCACTCCCTATTCATCTTGCTGATACCCCGCGCGGCTCAACGCGCTGAGAAATAAACTTCGGGCAAGCTCGCAATACGGCGATTCGTCTTGCGCCAGATGTAATTGGGTCAACACGAGCCCCAACCCCGTCACATCAGCCACAACCTGTTCCAGATCATCGCTGAAGCCACGGCGCAGCATCTCGCGATCGCCCTGCCCCTTGATAACAACAGCGTAGTCGTTGCGCTCGACGCTGTGCCACAACTCGACCACGCCTTCCCCGCCACTCGTATTTTCAGCGTCACATAGAAGTAAGAGCGAATAGCCACCGCCCTCGATCCCGCTCTCCTGGATCCACGTGCCGCCATGAAACTGCGTCAGAACAACGTTGGACGAGAAGAACATCAGCCGCTCGTTTTTGAGGAGCCTCCGCTGTCCGAGGCGAACAAAGCTGTCCATCGCAGCGACCCGGATCAGCGCCCCCGGCAGACTGTCGCTGCAATGCTCGCACACAGCCTGNACAAAGCTGTCCATCGCAGCGACCCGGATCAGCGCCCCCGGCAGACTGTCGCTGCAATGCTCGCACACAGCCTGCAGCCCGCCCTCCTGCATTGCGAACGCACTGTGATAGCGCTTCACAACAAAGCGTTCGACATTCTCCGTTCGCCCTCCAAGTTTCTCCACCAGACCGAACGCCTCCAATGGCTCCCATGGTTTCTCGAAGACATCATTTTCAAGGTCGAAATCGGCGGCATTGGTGAAACTGGACGGCCCGACGATAATCCCGGCCGAACGCGTCTGTGCACCACATCCGGCGCAATCGACCCAAATCGGAACCACGTACCATTCACTGGTCAGCAACGACCGATCATGCTGCGTCACAGAGTTGTCCCCGCCTGGCCGTGTATCACTCGCCTTCGTCCTCGGCCCCCGCTGGCTCCGGAAACACGCTCAGCGCACCTCTCGTTATTCCCACCGACGAGAAAGTCCGCCACGTCAACAGGCGTTCGCTCATGAGAAGCAAGCCCACGACCGGATCGCCTCCGCCGGCATTCAACCAAGCGCTGGCTAAATCAAGAATCTCTGGCGCAACGCCGTCGGCGCTGATTTGCCAGGTTTTCTCCGCACCATCCTCGGCTTCTCCCCCCGATGACTGCCTGTTGTCCTGCTCCATCAAACCGCTTCGGCTCAAAAACATATCACTGCAGTGTAATTTTCTACCGGCGAATAATTGAAAACTCAAGCTTCAAACGGATCAGAACCAACGATTGAAGATCATCTGACAGATAAGTGCCCCTACAAGTAGCGCGGCGACTGCAAGCGCCCACGCCATTCCGCGGCGGTGCGCCTCGAGCCATTGCCAGATTTTGCCCTGTCTCGTGTTTTCGTCGGTTCCAAGATGATCCTCCTGCATCCACAGGGGACTTTCACACCTGGGCCACCACTGTTCGGCAGCCTTCGCCTCCGCCATCCATTCACTGACGCGGAACGTTTCTTCCACACGGCGCAAAACTTCCTATCGCTCAATTCGATCGCACCGTAGTCACCATCTCCTCATAGATCGCGTTGACCAATTGCCCTTCGCGAAAAGATGTCAGTTCGACCCTGCACTCACCGATTGCTGTCCGCGTCACATGAACCACGCGCTCGATGAGCACCAGATTCACTTTCAGCAGCAAGGTGTTTCGCGCATTTCCTCCGGACATAGTGCTTCCGTCCTATAGCTTCTTCCCGTTAGCGACTTTATGCGTCTCCGCACGAAGAGAACGCGCCCCAAGGGGGCCTTCCCCCCTTGCCGTCGCAAAGCGCCTGCCTGGCGGCCCCGGATGCAGCAAGTCGGTCGCACCCTGAGGGGTGCAACCGCGTTGCGCACCCCGTCCGGCAACCGGGCGCTTTTTGCCATCCCCCGCGTCCCTTCGACAGGCGGGAGCAGGCCCAAGAGCCTGCCCCCTTCCTATTCTGGAGCGCAAAATGAAACCTGTCCGCTACACTGGATTCCTCATAGACCCCCTCAATGCGACCATCGGCCCGGTGTAATCGTCGACCCTGTCGATGAGCATCGGCATCAGCCGAAAACGCAATTGCGCCAGCTTCTTGGCGCACGGGCGCTGCACACCCTTGAAATCGAAATCGGAGGCCGTCGTGGCTAGCGAGGAACTGCGACTGTTTGATCTGAAACATAGCCGTCCAATATGGCTCCGTGTCCTGGGCGTCGTGCCAGACCAGATGGCGCCGTCGTGTTCGCTGACGACAACAAAGATGAGAAAGATGAGTTTGACTCTGATGCCCCTCCTTTTGGCATCGAGCCGACAATCTCCATGGCCGAACTTGCACAGTTGACGACTTGCATCAACGACCATCGTCCCCCCTATGCTCGAGGATCAGATGACCGGTCTGGATCTCGCTATCGTCCGCAAGAAACCAACTGTCATTTCCTAGAGCACGGGGAGGACCGTTATGGACGCACGTTGGTGAGCGTCCAGACCGGAAAGGGCGATGCAAGTGAGGAATTGCTGAAAGCCGGTTTGGCCGAGCGGTTCGGCCGCAAGTACGCTGCAGGCTGGTGCTCGAACTGATTAGCAAGGCAGTGCTCGCTCTGGCAACGGCGTGGATCTTCTTTCTAAGGCTGGCATTGTTGCTATGATCGCCGGAACAATCAGGCTGGGCGCGGTGGCTCTTCACTTGGCCGGACATCGACCTCTGGTCGTATGCGGTGTCGGGATCCTGTTTGCCGTGAGCCCGCTCCTGGTGACCGTTCTCGCCTATGACGCGATCACCACTTTCCTCCCCCGCCCTGGGCCTCGATATGGCAGTGGGATCAGCAGCAGCGTCAGAACTGGACCGGAAGCGCAACCGCGGTCTGCCTATCTGCACTGCCCCTCACGACACTCCTGTTCGTGATTGATCATCTTGCACAAAAAGAAGGCGCCCGCGATTACGTGGGCGGCTTTGATCGATCGGATATTTGGTTTGTTCTTCTGAGCCTCGCCATGGCTGCCCTTGCAGGATTGATCGGCTGACCCTCGCCCTCTATCTGAATCGGTTGCCCAAAAATGGCTCTACCTGAACGGCTATCGTGGCAGACCAAGCCCTTCCCGAAACCGCTGTGCCGCCAAGTCATCATTGAGTTGACGATGCCGCTCTTCTTCTTCTCTCCGCCGTCCTTCCGGTGTCCGGCCATCCTTCAAAAAGGCGAAGGGTAATCCTACGAGAAAGGCAAAAGGCGCGACCGTCGCGACGCGGAACCATAGATGTCTATCATAAAGACCTGACGCCCACGCCCACATAGCCTCCGTCCATGCATCCGGCAGGAAGATGTACGAAAACGTCAGCGCAACCCAATAAGCGACGAAGGTGCCGAGCCACAAGCAGAGCACACTGCTGATCAGGAACCCTACGACCTTCACGCTCATCCAGGCAATCCGGAATGGCAGAATCAGAAGTCTGATCGCCTTCTTTAAGGCGGACATTTCGCTGTTCTCCTTCGCTTTTTTCCAGCGCTCGATCCAGGAATATCACAATAGTAGAATTTCCGATACTTGCACTGCAGTATCATTTCGTGCAGGTTTCGCCCTGTCAACAGGTGACGATGGCAATCATGGGCTACATTGTCTGGCGGCCTCACCGCCTCTCCTCTCTGGCGCTTGCGAGCAGCCTATTCGTCCCGCCAGCCATGGCGCAGGACGATGCCGTCTCGAAATTCGTCTCCTATTACCAGAACGCCTATGCGCAAGGCCGGGATTTGGTCCCTGGGCCACAGGCAGCGCTTGACACGTCTTCGATCGCAACCCAGCTCACGTTGAAGACAGTCAAACCCGTGAGCGCTCTCACAGGCAATGCGTTTCTCGATTCCAACAGCGCGGTTATCAAACTCGCCGGTGTCCAGGGCTGCCTTTCAACTGAAATGGTCCAGTTCATGGGCAATCAGGTATCATGTGTCACTGTCTCGTTAGCGGGGCTCGCCTCCAGTCTCGACCTGGCGAAAGCCGACGCCGGCGACGCCTTCCCCTGCCACTTCGTCGGACAAAACCCTGGAAGCCCGACCGTCCGCTTTGCTGAGTGTTTTTTCACCCAGGACGACATGGTGCAATCTCTATCTGAAACCATGATCCGGAAAGGGTTTGCCTTTGCCGCCCGTGATCGCGCTGGCAAGCCGATCTTTCCGGAGTATGAGAAAGCGGAGGAGGACGCGCGGCGGTCAAAGGCTGGCATTTGGGGGAATTCCTATTTCACGCACCCTTACGGTGAACGTTATCGAACCAATCCTTCAACGAATTGATGCGGATCCGACTGTTCATGTTGATTTCCACGATTGCAGCTTCCGGCCTTTATGCAGGCATGTACGTCATGCCAGAGCTTCTTGCCGAAAAATCCTTGAGAGGGACGCCCTCCCCTCCAGTGGTTCAAGTGCAGACGTCGCCAAATCAGACACCGCCGGCTCAGACGCAAGACGGGGGCGCTCAGCAATCAAACTTTACTCCGTTTCCAGCTACAGCCCAGTTCGAGACCGGTGACACGTGGATCTCCGACGGACGTCGTTATCGCTTATATGGACTGCAAACCTGCCTCCGCGGAAGCAACGTCACCGTTTCCCCTGGTGTCGTCCGGGATTGCGGGGAGCTTAATCTGATCATGGCTCAGGCCCTAATCCGCGATACCAAACCAGTCTGCACCACCGTCAAGGATCTCGACCAGAACAATGCCGTCATCGTCTGCCAGACCACGACTGGCGAGCGGGGTTACGACTTAGCCACCTATATGATTGCCCAAGGATGGGGCTTTGCCGCCGCCGACGGCGCTGGCCAGCTGATCGTTCCCGGCTACAGGGTCGCAGAAGAAAGCGCACGCTCGGCGCGCGTCGGTTTATGGGCCTATTCAGATATGCCGCACCCGGTCTCCGTTCTGATGCAGCAACAGAAAGCGCAACACGGACAATGATGCGAACAGCTGCCATCACCTTCGCCCTTCTTGCCGGGCTCCCGACGCATTCACTGGCGCAGAGCCGGCCGGCCGACGTACCGCGACAAATCTACGGTAAAGTGCAGGTGATCGACGGCACGACGCTCGACTTCAAGGATCGCGGACAGATTGTCCGCCTTGCCGGATATGAGGCTCCTCACCTGGAGCAGACTGCCGTCAGCGACGGGATTGAATGGCCAGTAGGTCAAGTTGCCAAGGCATGGATGATCCTCCGGACCCTCAAAAGGGACGTCAACTGCGCTCCGGTCGGTCGGGACTCCAACAAGAATCTCATCGCTCACTGCTTCGTCGGCGAAACCAATCTGGCTGCCACCGCAATCGCGGAAGGCATTGGCTATGCGTTCAACTACCAGAACGAACCGCAAGTCCCGGCCTATTTCGACATAGAGAGGAAAGCCCGCGGTCTTGGTTACGGGGTCTGGTCTTCCAAGGATCTCCTTCCGCCATGGCTCTATGTTTCGGCGCGGGATAAAAAGACACCCGAGCAGGCTCCGGACACGTTCGATCCCGGTCTCCCCTTGCCCCCTCCGGTCACTCCCGACATTCCAGCATCCTCTACAGAATCCCAAGGAGGCTAACATGAACAGTTTGCTCACATACGCGCTTGGTACGGGAGCGCTGCTCCTCGCAGCGGCCCCGATCGCAGCAATGGCGCAGTCCGCCACACAAGATGGCGCCACGCAAAAGCAGGTGGAAGAGCGCGATCCCAACTATTGCGGTGCCGGCGGCGCCGGTTGCGACCCGCAGGACGTTCAGCAATGGAAAATGATCGGCAACAAGCTTGNACTATTGCGGTGCCGGCGGCGCCGGTTGCGACCCGCAGGACGTTCAGCAATGGAAAATGATCGGCAACAAGCTTGCTGATCTCTCGTCAGCCGATCTCAGCCAATACGCCTATGCCTGCGTCAAACATCCCGATTGGAAGAAGGATTGTGAGAAGGATCCCGCTATCATTCTCAAGCGGCTTGGCATTGAAGGATACTGAGAAGCATCATGCCCAATCCTTACGTTTCCGCAGGTATCGCCGCCGCAGTTGCAGCTCTCGTCGGCTTCGGCGCCGGCTACGAGGTCAACAGCATGACCACGAGCACGAAAATCACGGAGCTCGAGACGAAGGTCACTGAACTTGAGGCAAAAGCGGCCGAAGCGGCGAAACTGGAAGTTCCTACCGACAAGGAGGCCACGACGGCACTTCAAAAAACGACCTTCAAAGGGAGCTCAATGCGCATAACCGAATGTCAGAAGCACCCTATGATTCCTGGCGTGATTTGCAACGGCACAGTCTCGGATTCGTCCGGCTGGTCTATGCCTAAGTCGCTTCCATTCGCAAAAATCGATGGCACTTGGGTCTATGCAAACTGATCGTTTTAATTTCACAGGAGAGGGGAAATGAAATCTCATGGCTTGTTTTCCGCTGCATTGATCGCCACAGGCACACTATCGGCGGCAGCGCCCGCCCAGGCGCATGACGCGTCGTGGGGCTGCCAGGTTCTTCTGTGCGCAGCATCACAAAACCCATCCTGGCACGGCGTTTCCTACTGCGTTCCGCCGATGACGAAACTGATCGCGGCCATGGCGGAACCCGGCTTCAGCTGGCCAATTTGCGAGGAAGCCAAGGCCGGCAAGCCCGGGCGGGAAAATTACGAGCAATGCCCTGAAGGCACAAAGGTCGGGTACAGCGAGCACGGCCGCGACGGCAATCGCCGTGAGCCCGATCGCTGCCTAAAGACGGTCAACGTGTGCAGAGACCGTCTCAGCAATTGGCGCACAGGTAACAATCGTGATTACGGCACAGTTGGCGGCGGCCGCGACGGCGATAGCTGTATCCAAGAAATTTCATCACTGCGCCCCCGCCGCGCCGACCCGTGGTATTTCGACATCCCAAACGAGCAGGGGAAGAAGCAACGCTTCTGGTTCAATCTCAATTACTGGTGAAGTCGATCTAGAGGCTTGCCCGGGATAAAACCCGGGCAACGCTCGCTCATGCGCACTCCGCATAATGACGCTCAGTCGTCTTTTTTTTTGACTTTCGCCTCTTTTCCTCCTGCCCTGGCGGCTGGAGGTCCTCCTCGCTGACCTCGAATAGATCGCAGATCGAGACCTGGAGTTCACGGGTCATTTTATCGAGCATCGTCAGTTTGACGTCCCGCATTCCGCGGCCGACCTGCGACATATATCCTTCAGTCACATCAAGCTTCGCGGCGAGATCCTTGTTCTTCCAACCCCGCTGCGCCTTGATCCGTTCTAGGCCAAACACGAGTCGCTCCTGAAACGTCAATTCCTTCAAATCCTTGATGGTCGTCTCTTCGCCTTTGTTTTCGCCCTGGAACCGAGGCATGAGCGTATTTTCACCTTCTTAGCCCGAGAATGATTGGCGTGTGTTCTTGATTCGCCGCCGCTAACTTTGACTCCAATGATTCGAGAATTAAGAGTCCTCGTTCATGGCACGCCCCTCCGCCCGATGCACGGTATAGCTGATTGAAGTGGTTCAGCTTTTTCCGAATCCCTTACGCTAAGGCGGCTAACCACTTTGTGCAGTTACCTTATTTTAGGTAACCCGAATGCACAAGAATCTTTTACCATTTTGACATGGAACGTGCGGCTACTTGCGCTTGCCCGAACATTCCGCGGCTCGACGGGAGCCTGAATGTCATAGCCGAGCAGCGCGTACCAAAGACGCTGCGGTAAGGGCACAGTATGCGACGGACGTCGTTGGATCCCGTGTGCGTCGCCGTGTCCGCCATTGTCGACGTCATCGCCCAATGCGACGAAGCCTTTCTCAAAACCAACGGCATCAGCAAGGGTGCGATGAACCTCATCGACACAAGGCGCGCCGAGCTGCTCTACAGCCGCATGGGCCCGGCGATCGAGGCCTCGGGCGGCAGCGCCGGCAACTTGGCGGCCGCGCCGCCTTCTTCGGCAAGCTTTCGAACGATGCGCTCGGCGAAATCTGCGCGCATGACATCCACGCACAGGGCGTCGCCTTCGACACCAGGCCGCTCAAGGGCCAGCCGCCGACGGCGCGCTCGATGATCTTCGTCACTCCCGACGGCGAACGCTTGATGAACACCTATCTCGGCGCCTGCGTCGAGCTCAGGCCGGAGGATGTCGAGGCCGACAAGCGCCAAGGTCACCTCTTTCGGGGGCTATCTGTGGGACCCGCCGCGCGCTAAGGAAGCGATCCGTCAGACGGCCAAGCTGGCACATGCCGCGGGCCGCGAAGTCTCGATGACGCTGTCGGATTCGTTCTGCGTCGACCGCTACCGCGACGAGTTCCTCGAGCTGATGCGCTCGGGCACCGTCGATATCGTCTTCGCCAACAGCCACGAGATCAAATCGCTCTACCAGACCTCTTCCTTCGAAGACGCGCTGGCGCGGATTCGCAAGGACTGCAAGATCGCCGCCGTGACCGCTCGGAAAGCCAAGCAAGTGCCTTTTCGTCCGCTGCACGGACCGGGTGGTTGCTTTTCACAAAGCTAAGGCAGGCTCGAAAACTTACGGCCTGAACCCAAACGTGAGTCTGGTGGGTCTTCCAAGCGCCGATTTGGCCGGTTAGGGTTTGCAGGGGCGCGAACAACCGGATGAACAAACGGGATGCTGCTGGAAAAACTGCAGGCCTGTTGGGGGTTTACCCCGACCGTCGATAGGAACGTCGCCTTGGTCGAAGGGTTTCTGAAGGGCAAGCGCTTCGCCGACCTGGCGCAGGAACATGGCTTGTCGACAACGAGAGTGCGCCAAATCATCGAGAGGGCCGATCGGCTCGTGGGCGGCGGCATCCTGACCAAGGCTCAACCGTCCAAGGCCGCGCCTCGATCCGATTTCATGGTCGACTATTCGTATGTGTGGAACCTGGCCGAGATGCACCGGCTCGGCAGCGTCACGCCGCATCATTTCTTTAAGGAGCTGGAATGCGCGGGATCCCTGGAGCGGCTGGTTGACAAGATGAAGCGGTTGCCGAGGCGCGCACGAACAACCCGTGAGCTGGCGCGCCTCGTGTGGCAAAAGGAGAGGGGCGAGAGCCCATGGCCTGCAATGAAGCGATCAAGCATTGCGATCGTGGAACCAAGCTGCCCAGTCGACCATCGGGACCGCGGCCTTCAATGCCAGCTCGCCTTGGAACCGGCCTTCCAGGAATTGGCGGATCGCGCAGCGGGATCCAGCTGGACCGACGACGAGATAGCCTACGCGCTCCTCGAGCTCGCCGACGCGCGCCTCAAGAGCAACTCTGCCAATTGCGCGACTGAGAGGGCGATTGACCGCGCGACGAGATGAGCAGCATCTCCCGCAAAAGCAGGCCGTTGCGTTCCCAGCAGGTGGCACGTGATGATTTCGAGGATCGGCGCGAACGACAACGCCAAGGTATCGAGTAAGGCGAACGGCAGGTATGTCGGCCGACAGGCGGCATTGCCGATGCAAAGCACGTCATAATCCGGCATCAATGTCTCCACGATGAACCCGCCGGCTTTCTGCCACGCCGGCCGGGCGCGGGTCTAGCGCTTCGTTGCGATCTCGCTCACGAAGATGCGTCCATGGCAGTTCTTTCGTTTCGGAATTTTGCTAATGGATAAGTGCGAGGAGGCAGGTCGATGGAAAGTTTCAAAGTCGAAGAGATGGACGGCACAAAGATCGTCCGTAGCGTGTCAGTCGAGGCACAAAGCCATGTTCACGCAGTGGTGAAAGCGATACCGCGACCGCTCAAGCCTGGTCGCGTACCCGGTAGGCCGTGGATACGCGTTACCGACGCCAATCGTATATCCAGAGAGTTTTCTAGCGGAGACTAAACCGACTCGTGTCGCTCCCTCGCTCACGAACTTCTTGATATTGCTGCTATTGTGCTGTGGAATTCTTACGCTTGGAGGAATGCGAGGTTACGACTTGTTCGAAGATGGGAAATCTGGCCGAAACAGAGATCAGGTGTGTATGTTCTGGATCGTCATAACCGTTTTCGCGATAGGATTCGCCACTTGGTGGACAGTGTAGTATGTTTAGAAATTGCATTAGTCATTCACTTTTCTCGAACGAGATGCTTTCTCTTGTGGAACCTTTCAGGGTCTGCCAGAAAACGCTCGATTCCAGACTCTGAGAACTGTTTGGAAACTTTTGTGCCAGCCAATGCGACCTCCGAATCGGCCATCCTGCATCTGTGGATCGCAGTAAAGAGACGCGCCTGCGCAAGGCAGAGGGCAGGAGATAAATAGCAGCGCCAAGTAGATGCATTCCTGCTAATGCAATTGCCCTCGGTCTGACGACCGCTGCTGCGGCGCCTTTGTTCACCCTTGCGGCATCCGCAACAACCAAGACATACGGCCCGAAAGAGGGCAAGGAGATTGCGCCCGGTGTCAGGGTGGTTGAGGTCGGCACCGGCAATGCCGACATTCCCGCCTACAAGAGTATCGCCATTGTCGACGTGGTGTTTCAGCCCGGCGCACACGCGCCTCAGACCGTAATGGACAACGACATGGTCTGCACGATTACTTCCGGCGCATTCACGATCAAGAAGGCGGACAAGGAATTCAAGCTCAAGGTGGGTGACATGTATACCTGTTCCAAGGGCGCAAGACCGACGAGGCGACGAATACAAGCAAGGAGGTCGGCGTGCATCGCATCGCCGTCCTGATACCTGCCTAGCAGATGGGATTCGGCCGGACGATTGAGGCCGGCCGAGGCGTTGCTAATCCACGCGCCAGATACCGCACGGGTGCAGAATAGCTACAGCAAGGCCAAGGACGGGCGACGAATGACAAGCCGGTGACGACCTACATCGCGTCTGCAGGCGCGAAGAAGCAGTTTTCGTGTTCCTCGGTCGGGTGCAGGCACGTTGCACGAGCGCCAGTCGTGACGGAGCATGAAGGGTACAACTCGTCGGAACAGCAATAAGACGGATGCCGCGGACGTGGCGCGACACTGAGCCATTTACCAATGAGAAGCGGTTCTCTCTGAGGAGCGGATCTACCCCGAAGATCAATACGCGCGCGCGCTGGGCGCGTCGCTCAATTGGCAAAATACTCCTGGCGGGGCTTTATTGCTTTTAGGGATAACCGCCACTATGAAACGATATTTCGCCGACTGTGTTTCAAGCCACCCGGAGAGATTCATGATAGAAGAAGCCGACAACAACATTGACGCCATCATCGAGCTCACCGCCGATGTCGTCTCAGCCTATGTCTCCAACAATCCGGTCCCGGTGGGTGATCTCCCTGCCCTGATCGGCCAGGTGCACGCTGCACTGAAAGGCACTGCCGGCAGTGTTTCCGCAGAAAAGCCGGAGGCTCTCAAGCCTGCTGCACCGATCAAGAAGTCGGTGACGCCGGACTACATCGTCTGCCTTGAGGATGGGAAGAAATTCAAGTCGCTAAAGCGCCATCTGTCGACCCACTATGGCCTGACGCCCGACGAATACCGTGCCAAATGGGGTCTGCCGGCGGATTATCCGATGGTCGCGCCGAATTACGCCGCGGCGCGCTCGGCATTGGCCAAGACGATGGGGCTCGGCCGCAAACCGAAAGAGCCCGAAAAGCCGGCGCCGGCAAAGCAGACCCGCAAGAAGGCCGCAGCCTGACTTTATCTCTCGAGGTCTGTTCTGGCGTGCAGCCATCGGCTTAACCTGCGCGGAAGATGAAAAGGCGGGGCCCAACCCCGCTTCCATCGCGCACAGTCTGGTGGGGTGTCATATTGGCTCTCCGGAGGCTTGCAGCAATCTGCGGCCCCGGGTTGAGTATCTTCCCGCACGCTCTCATCGAGCCGCCGACATTCCGAGACTTGCCCGTCTCGGCCATTGCCGCGGCGAAATCAACCGGCCTTGCTGAGATTGCCCGCGGAGGACTTGCCGGTGCGGCGGTCCTGTTCGATCTCATAATTGATCTTCTGGCCGTCAGCGAGGGTCGAGAGGCCGGCGCGTTCGACAGCGGAAATGTGGACGAAAACATCCTGACCGCCATTGTCGGGCTGGATAAATCCAAATCCCTTGCTGCTGTTGAACCACTTCACGGTTCCGGTCGCCATATATTCGTATTCCTCCGTAGCAATTGTAACCTGGGCAGGCCGTCAGACCGTTCCGGTTCATAGTAGAGGTGGGAGTTAAAAGCACCAAAGGCGAAATTGCAAGGCTCGGTTCGATCCCGCTGCTTCCTGAGCGGCGCAAACGTCGTGGGCGAAATTGCATCCGCCTCTGCGCCCGCCACCTTGCTCATATTCCGCGAGCCTTTGTGTTCCGTGTGGTCGCATTGACTCGAATATGCGAAGGTCAAAAGCAATTTGGTAGTATAGACAGTTGAGTTGGGCCAAGAGTAAGTGCCGGCCCTGACGTCAAAACCGCGCACCCGTTTTGCCGATCATGTGAAGCGCCTCCGTGTCCCGTGTTGACGAGATCATTGAACAGCGTTTTTCTGAATTGTCATCGTAAAGGCCATCCGCGAGAGCTGCAGTGCAGGACAGCGTTTCCTGGCGATAGACAACCAGCGGCAGCAGCGCGACGATCATAATGGGGAGTGAACGAGCCCACAACAACGATTCTTAATCGACACGGTCGCGTGATCCGTACCGAATGACCGCGGGTGGCTTACAACGGGCTGCGCCCGATCCGCCATTGATATGGTGGTGGCGTGCCATTGACTGCGTAGTCGCCGACGATGCGATCCTTATAGATGCGTGGGTTGTGTGAAGACAGGGTACGAGCATTGCGCCAATGACGATCGAGGCCAATCGGTTTCCTGGTTGAGGACGCACCCAGCGCATCGAAGATGATCGTCGACGCTTCAAGAACCAGATTCGTAACGACCGTCACCGCTTGCGACGTCTCGAGTTCGGCGATGGCGTTGGCCTTTTCCTCGGCATCGGCATCGTCGGCAAAGTGTGCCTGATAAGCGCGTTCGATGGCTTGCGCGACCTGCAGAACGATGGCGCCAGCTGCATAGGCGTTGCTGCGAATGCGGCCGACGACCTGAAGCACCTGCGGATCCTGGCTCGAGCGCGAACCGGCGGCATTGGAGTATGAGCGCTTGCGCGCGGCAACGGCGGCAGCGGTCTCGTTGGCCATCGCCCGACCGATACCGGCGAGAGTAGCAAGATGCACCAGTTGGTAGAAGGCAGCGCCATAGCGGAACTTGTCATCGTCGACGACGACATCGTCCGGGTCGACTGTGGCGTCGGTAAAGATCGTGGTGCCGCTGGCCGTGAGCGTTTGGCCAAAACCGTCCCAGTCGTCGATGACATCGACGCCCGGATCGTCGCGACGCACTTGCAAGACGATGCCTTCCCCATCGAGCCCCGTCGCACCGACATCGATCCAGTCGGCAAACAGCGAGCCGGTGGTGTAGTATTTGGTGCCGTTGAGTACCAGCTTGTCGCCCTTGTTCGAGATGCGGGTCGAGAAGACGTCCTGTTTGGCATCGCCGATCTCGGTCCAGGCATTACCGGCGATCTCACCGCGGGCTATCCGCTCTGCCCAGCGCTTGCGGCTCTCGCCGGCCGTCTTGTTGACAACATCCTCGACAAAGCCAAAATGACCGCGCAGCGCCTGCGTGATATTGGAATCGGCCGCCGAGAGCTCGATCAGGATGTTGGCGAGTTCGGGCAGCGTCGCGCCAAGACCACCTTCGGCTTCGGGTATGCGCAGCGCGCCCAGGCCCGCCTGCTTCAACGTCGCAATCTCGGCTGCCGGCAGTTCGCGGCCAAGCTCCCGCTCGACCGCGCCGGCAGCGATCTGCGCAAATATCGGCCGGAACCGTTCGGCCAGTGTCTCATAGCGAGCGCTGGGGCCTGCACCCCAGGCCGTATCGATCTGTGTCATTTTGCATTGTCCTGAAATTAACCCTCCCGCCCAGCGCGGGCGAGGCGGTCAGTGTGGTTTGGCAACATTGGCACCGCCCAGGTAAAAGTCCTGGACATCCTCACGGGCTCGCAATTCCTCTGCCGTTCCCGACAGAACGACGCGACCGTTTTCGAGGATGTAGCCGAAGTCGGCATAGCGAAGTGCGAGATTGGCGTTCTGCTCGGCAAGCAGGAAGCTGACGCCCTGCTCACTGTTCAGAATGCGGATGATCTCGAAGATTTCCTGCACGATGATCGGCGCGAGACCCATTGACGGCTCGTCCAGCAGCACAAGGCTCGGCCTGGTCATCAGCGCGCGGCCGATTGCCAACATCTGCTGTTCGCCCCCGGAGGTCAGGCCGGCCTTGACCTTGCGCTTTTCCTTGAGGCGCGGAAACCATGTGTAGATCCGTTCGACGTCGCGCTGCAGATCTGCCCTGCTCGGCTTGCGAACGAAACCACCGGAGAGGATATTTTCTTCGACCGTCAATTGCGCAAAGCAATGGCGGCCCTCCAACACCTGCACGACACCTTTGGCGACGAGCCGAGACGCCGATAGGCCGCTGACAGGCTGGCCCTGCCAGAGGATGCTGCCGCGGCTGACCTTGCCGCGCTCTGGTCCAAGCAGATTGGAAACCGCCTTCAGAGTCGTTGTCTTGCCCGCGCCATTGGCACCGAGCAGGGCAACGATCTTGCCCTGCTCGACCTTGAGCGACACGTCGCGCACAGCAAGGATCGCTTGACCATAGAGCGCTTCCATATTCTGGATCTCGAGGAAGCCTTTTCCTGCAATGGTCATGGGTCGATCCTGTCAGTGCGGTTTGGTGTCAGTTCGTTACAACGCGGGGCTCGATGCCCTTTTCCTTGGCGTAGGCGGCTGCCTTTGCCTTGATGACGTCGGCAAACAGCGAGGCGTCGGCCTTTATCCAGTCGGTCCGGGTGTCCCAGGACTGACCGTTCCACTGAATGATCTTGGCGGCGATGGTTTCGCCCTTGTGGTTGTCTATGGAGGTCTTCAGCGGGCTGATGAGGCCTTCCGCGCCAAGCTCGGCGATCCGCTTCTGATCGATGTCGAGGTGTTCGAGCGCCCACTGGCCTTCGGCGGCGGTCAATGGCCTGTTGCCGAACTTCTTATGCCCGGTGCGCAGCGCCTCGACGAAGGTGATGGCTTCGATCACGCCGTAATTGTAGTAAACCGTGCCGAACTTCGAATTGTCCTTCAGATCGGACTTGCCCTTGTCGAGGATATTTTCCTTGAGCGTCTTCAAGATGCCGTAGTTGGTGCCCGGCGGGAAGACGGAGACGGCGAGATAGCCCTTGGCGGCAGCGCCCGCCGGGCGGGCGTCGTCTTCCGAACCGCTCCAGATATCGCCGATGATCCGATCGGCGGGGAAGCCGACGCGAGCCGCTGTCTTGATCGCCACCGGCGTCATGACGCCCCAGCCGCGCAGAAAGACCCAGTCGGCGCTTGCACGACGAATTTGCTGCCACTGTGTCTGCTGCTGTTCGCCGGGATGCGGGACGGGGATCTGGATATCCTCGAATCCATATTTCTTGGCCAGGATGCCGAGCGGCTCGATCGTGTCGCGGCCATAGCCGCTATCGTGATAGAGCGTGGCGATCTTCAGCCCCTTGAGCTTGTCATGGCCGCCGGCCTGCTGGGCGATGTAATCGACGATGATCTGGGCTTCGCTCCAGTAGTCGAACACCAGCGGATACTGGTAGGGAAAGACGCGACCGTCGGTGGCGATGTTCTGGCCACCGCCAGGGCTGACGATCGGGATCTTGTCGATGCGAGCCTTGTCGGTGAGGGCCACGTCGAGGCCGCTCGAATGCGGATAGATTGCCGCCGTCAGGGCGCCGTTATAACCGTTCTTGTAGCGTTCGTAGCATTCGATGCCGCGCTCGATCGTGTAGGCCGTCTCGCATTCCTGGACCAGGATCTTGACGCCATCGACGCCGCCCTCGACCTCGTTGATGTAGCGGAGATAGTCGATGTTGCCGGCGCCGAAGGGAATGAACGATGGAGCATAGGGCCCGGTGCGGTAGGTAAACAGCGGATAGAGCTGTTGGCCAGTGCCATCTTCGGCGGAGGACGCGCTGCTCATAAGCGTGACAGCCATCGCGGCAGCGGCCGCCAGCGACATGGTCTTGGTTAACAATGACATTGTGCAACCCTTGTTTGAGTGGTTTTGAGAAAGTGACGACTGATGCTTGGGAGGAGGCGAAAGACCCGGCGTCGAGGTGTTTCGTCTGTCTGAGTTCAGTTGGGTGATCGTGCTCGCGAGCGAAGGGCTTCCACGCCGCGCCTTCTGAGACCGGACAATCCATCCGGTTCCTTGATCAGCAGCACGATGATGATCGTGCCGAAGATGATGTGCTGCAGGTTTGCCAGCGCGCCCTGATCGCCGAGAAATGACAAGTCGATGATCAGCGACAGCGGGTCGAGCAGGATTGGCGTCAGCACGATGAAGGCGGCACCGAGAAAATTGCCGAAGATGGTCGCCACGCCGCCGATGATAACGATGAACAGGATCTGGAACGATTTATCGAGATTGAACGCATGTGCATCCGAGGTGCCGAGATATCCGAAGGCCCAGAGCGCGCCGGCGATACCCAGGAAAAACGAGCTTATGCCGAAGGACAGCAGCTTGCGGCGCGCAACGCGGATGCCGATGACCGAGGCGGCGACATCCATGTCGCGGATCGCCATCCATTCGCGGCCGACGCGGCTTTTGAGACGATGGCGAAGGCCAGCGCGATGAGCAGCGCCGTGGTTGCCATCACCAGATAGTAGCGGCCGGTGGCCGACTGGAGGTCATAGTCGAGGATCTGCAGTCGAGGCGCCGAGATGGTCAGCGACTGGCTGTCATTCGAGAACCAGCTGAAATTGGTGAACAGCCATTCGAAGAAGAACTGCGCGCCGAGGGTCGAGGCGCCGAGATAGAAGCCCTTGATGCGGAGCGACGGCAGCCCGAAGATGACGCCGGCAATCGCCGCGATCAGGCCGGCAATGATCAGAACCGCCGGCAGCGGCAAGAATGGCGCGCGCAGCAGCAGATTGTAGGTCGAGAAGGCGCCTATCGACATGAAGGCAGCCGAACCAATCGAGACCAGCCCGGTGTAGCCCATCAGCAGATTCAGGCCGATGCCGGCAAGTCCCATGATCACCATCGGGATGATGATCGAGCTCAGCCAGTAGTCGTCGGCAATGGCCGGCACCGCGAAGGCGGCGATCAGGCCAGCGACGACGGCGAGGGTGCCAACCCCAAATGCAGGCTGGCGCAGCGACTTGGACGGACCGGATTCCTGCAGCGTGGTCATGATCACACCCTTTCGATCTCGCGGTCGCCGAACAGGCCGGCCGGACGCACCAGGAGGAAGCCGACAGCGAGGATGTAGGCAAACCAGGTGGAAACGCTGCCATTGACCAGCGGCCCGACGTAGATGTCGGCCAACGCCTCGGTCGCGCCGACAAGCAGGCCGCCGGCAATGGCGCCCGGGATGGAGGAGAAGCCGCCGATGATCAGTACCGGCAGCGCCTTGAGCGTCACCAGCGACAACGAATATTGCACGCCCTGGCGCGATCCCCAGACAAGACCGGCAACCAGCGCCACGATGCCGGCGACGCTCCAGACGATGCGCCAGATGACAGGCAGGCGGATGCCGATTGACTGCGCCGCAAGCGTGTCGGAAGCCACCGCCCGAAGCGAGATGCCCATGCGCGTCTTGTTGAAAGCGATGGCCAGCGTGGCGACCAGTGTTAGCGCAATCAACGAGGCAATGATGTCGAACTGGCTGACGTAGATGCCGCCGACCTGTACGGCGACATCGGGGATGTCGAGATCGAGCATGTGAACATCCATGCCCATCAGCAGTTGGGCAAGGCCCTCGATGACATAGCTCAATCCCAGAGTGGCCATGAACAGGGTCAATGGGTCGCGGTTTCGCAAGGGCCGCAGCACCAGCCACTCGATCAGCATCGCCATCACCACCATGACAAGCGCTGTGACGATGAAGGCCAGGACGAATGGCATGCCTTTCTCGGTCAGGGTGACGAACGTCAGGGCCGAAAACAGCAGCATCGCGCCTTGCGCGAAATTGAAGACTCCGGATGCCTTGTAGATGAGCACGAAGCCGATCGCGACGAGTGAGTACATCACTCCGGCAAACAGGCCGCTGACCAATGTTTCAAAGAAATAGGACATGAGTTCCTCAGTGAACCGTGCCGAGATAGGCGGCTATCACGTCGGGATTCTTGCGTACCTCGTCGGGAGCCCCGTCCGCGAGCTTGCGGCCGTAGTCGAGAACCACCACGTGGCTGGCGAGGTTGAGCACAATGCCGACATCGTGCTCGATCAGCACCACAGTCGAGCCGAAGACGCGATTGACCTCGCGTATGACGCGGCTCATCTCCTCCTTCTCTTCCTGATTCATGCCGGCCATCGGTTCGTCGAGCAGCAGCAGCTTGGGGCCGGAGACCAATGCTCGTGCAAGATCAACGCGTTTCTGCAGCCCGTAAGGAAGTGTCGAAACTATCTTGTCCGCGTGGCGGTTGAGCCCAAGGAAAGACATTGTGCGCTCAGCGTGGACATGGAAGCCGCTGCGCTCGGCGCCGTCCCTGCCCAGCCGGAAGATGTTTTCGAAAAAGCTCGCGGTGCCATGACGAGAAAGACCGGCCAGCACGTTTTCGCGCACCGACAAGCGGCGAAACAACGCATTGTGCTGGAAGGTCCGGCCGATGCCGAGGTGGGCTGCCTTCTGAGGATGAATCGCCTCGAAGCGCAACCCGTCGAAGACAACGTCGCCGGCGTCGGCGCGATAGACGCCGTTGATGACATTGAGAAGCGAGCTTTTGCCGGCGCCATTCGGGCCGATCAAGGCACAGATTTCACCCTTGGCGACGCTGAAACTCAGCGCATTCAGGGCTCGCACACCCTTGAAGGACAGCGACACGTCGTGGAGTTCCAGCAGACTGGTCATCACGCGTTCACGGATTTCAGACGGGACGCCGAGGCACGTTCGGCTTCGCGACGCTTGACGGCCTCGATATCACGGTACCCGTCAGCAGGATGCGTCCTGGGAAGATAGGGTCCGTCGCCGAACAGCTTTTCGCGCAACGTGCCGGGCTTGTAGGCGGTGGGATAGACGCCGCGCTTCTGCAATTCCGGCACCAGCAGGTCGACGGCGGCCTCGAAGCTTTCGGGCGTCACCGCATAAGCAAGGTTGAAGCCGTCTACATCAGTTTCATCGACCCATTCCTGCAGGATATCGGCGATGGTGCTGGGCGAGCCGACGAAGACAGGCCCAATACCGCCGATGCCGCCCCACTTCGCCAGTTCCTCGACGGTCCAGGCCTTGTCCTTGCCGGCGAAGTGCTCGACCATCGAAACGATGGCGTTGGTCTCGACCTTCTTGAGCGCGTCGGTCGGCGCGTACTGGCCGAAGTCGATGCCGCTCCAGCCAGACATGAACACCAGTGAGCCGTCATAGGACGCATAGCTCTGATACTCCTCGAAGCGCTTCTGGGCCTTTTCATCCGTTTCATCGATGATCAGCGTGGTGAGATTGTAGATCAGGACATTCTTCGGATTGCGGCCGGCGGCGGCGGCCTTTTGGCGGATTTCGGAAACATAGGCTTCGAGCAGCGATTTGGTCGGCGCACCGACGAAAACGCACTCGGCGTGCGCGGCAGCGAATGCCTTGCCAGGACCCGAGGCGCCCGCCTGATAGAGAACCGGGGTGCGCTGTGGCGACGGCTCTGACAGATGGTAGCCGGGCACCTCGAAGAATTTGCCCTTGTGGCCAATCTCGTGGACCTTGCTGGGATCGGTGAAGATGCCGCGAACCGTATCGCGCTGCACCGCGTCCTCCTCCCAACTGCCTTCGAACAGCTTGTAAAGTACCTCGACATATTCGGCGGCAACCTCATATCGGTTGTCATGGCTTTTCAAACCGGCCTGGCCAACGTTCTTGGCGCCACTTTCGAGATATGAGGTAACGATGTTCCAGCCGACGCGACCCTTGGTGTGGTGGTCGGCAGTCGAAAGGCGGCGGGCGAATGTGTAAGGGTGCTCGAACGAGGTCGAAGCAGTAATGCCGATGCCGAGATGTTCGGTGGCAAGCGCGATCGGCGCGGCCAACTGTAGGGGATCATTGACTGGGATCTGCGCCGCCTGCTCGATCGCGTGGTAATTCGAGCCCTTGTAAACGTCGTAGTAGCCGATGACGTCTGCGATGAATATGCCGTCGAAAATACCGCGTTCCAGAGTTCGAGCCAAATCCTGCCAGTAGTCCAGATCCTTGTATTTCCACGACTGATCGCGTGGATGCTTCCAGAGACCGGGGGATTGATGGCCAACACAATTCATGTCGAAAGCGTTGAAGCGAATATGACGACCCATCCGTCACTCCTTTGATAGCCCTGCCGGGCGACTGCGGAGGACACTACCGACAAGGCGAGCGCCGACTAAGATAGAATATATTCTCTATAGATTTTATAGAGAATTATTATTCTGTCTTTGGATTGGATCGTGGTATCGATAAGCGCGGTCTCGAAGAGGCGGTATCGCGAACATATCCACGTCGGCTGACGCTTTGCGTCCAGAATATGACGTTTTCCGCAGACACGGCCAGGATTCGCATTCAAAGCGAATGAGCATGGAGCGTTCGGTCTGGTGGAGAAGCTTGGAGGGCGAACGGAGAATTGTCGAGCGCTTTGTTGTGAAGCGCTATCACAGTGCGTTCACAATGCAGGAGGACTGGCTGAAGGCTGTGTGCGAGCATTGCAGCGACAGTCTGCCGGGGGCGCTGATCCGGGTCGCTGCGATGGACAGCTTTGTTCGCCTCGGTNTGCGAGCATTGCAGCGACAGTCTGCCGGGGGCGCTGATCCGGGTCGCTGCGATGGACAGCTTTGTTCGCCTCGGTGCAGCGGTCGCGCTCGCAGCGATGTCGCAGTCCGCCACACAAGATGGCGTCACGCAAAAGCAGGTGGAAGAACGCGATCCCCACTATTGCGGTGCCGGCGGCGCCGGTTGCGACCCGCAGGACGTTCAGCAATGGAAAATGATCGGCAACAAGCTTNGGCGCCACGCAAAAGCAGGTGGAAGAGCGCGATCCCCACTATTGCGGTGCCGGCGGCGCCGGTTGCGACCCGCAGGACGTTCAGCAATGGAAAATGATCGGCAACAAGCTTGCCGATCTCTCGTCAGCCGATCTCAGCCAATACGCCTATGCCTGCGTCAAACATCCCGATCGGCAGGGCCTGTCGCTGTCGGCGATCGCCAGGAGAGCGGCATCGACCGCAAGACGGTGCGCAAATACATTGAGCGCGGGCTCGAGGCCCGGCTTACGGGCCGCGCAAGCCGCGTCAGACGGTGATCGATCCCTTCACGGCCTATCTTTGCGAACGCGTCACGCGATCCCGGACCCACCGGCAGCCGGCTTTTCCGGGAACTGAAGGACCTCGGCTATGGCGGCGGCTACACGGCCGTCACCGACTTCCTGCGCGACGTCCGTCCTGCCGCGGCGGAGCGTGGATACGAGGTTCGCTTCGAGACCCCGCCCGGCGAGCAGGCGCAGGTCGACTTCGCCCAGTTCAATGTCGTCTTTACCGATGAGCCGACCACGCCGAGAATCNGTTACCGACTTCCTGCGCGACGTCCGTCCTGCCGCGGCGGAGCGCGGATACGAGGTTCGCTTCGAGACCCCGCCCGGCGAGCAGGCGCAGGTCGACTTCGCCCAGTTCAATGTCGTCTTTACCGATGAGCCGACCACGCCGAGAATCGTCTGGCTATTCTCCATGGTGCTTGGCTTCAGTCGCCTTATCTGGGCACGCTTCGTCGTCCACCAGGATCTGCCGACTGTCTTGCGCTGCCATGCTGGGGCTTTTCGAGGCGCTGGGCGGCGCTCCTCGCGAAGTGCTTTACGACCGTATGAAGACGGCTGTGATCGGCGAAGGCGATACCGGCGGCATCGTCTACAACCGTGCCCTCGTCGATCTTGCCCGCCACTATGGTTGCCATCCCAAGGCCTGCCGGCCTTACCGCGCCACGACCGTTCCGCTACATTCGCGAGGACTTCTTCCTGGCCCGGTCCTTTCGCAATCTCGAAGATCTGAACGCGCAGATGCGTCACTGGCTGGACACGGTCGCAAACCCGAGAGTTCACGCCACCACAAGGCGTGTCGTCAACGAAGCTTTCGCCGGGGAGCGGGCAGCGCTGCGGCCGCTGCCGTTGGCTCCGTTCCGATCGGTCCTGAAGCTCGAGCGACGCATCAGCCGGGAGGGCATGGTCAGCGTGGGCGGCAATTTCTACAGCGTGCCCGACGCCACCAGGCGCCGTGTCGTCGAGGTACACACTCTGGCCGAAGAGGTACGCATCTTCGAGGACCGCGCTGATTGCCACCCATCCCATTCTCGAAAGCCGGCATCAGCGTCATGTCGAGCCCGGTCATCGCAACATCCACGTCCACAAGCGCCGACAAAGACTGAGGAACGACGAGGTCATTCTTCATGGCTCGGGCGACAGGGTCACTCAGCGCCCGTTGGCCTTCTACGATGCCGTCGCCCAGGTGATGGCGAAGGAGCAGCGTCCATGACGAACGCGCTCGATACCACGCCATCCACGATCCACCGAATCCGGCACGACCTCGTCGGCCTGAAGATGCCGCGTCTCCCTCCGCGACAGCCTGAGCGGCGAGACTGGGGAATTTACTTCGGCACTTTTGGGGAAAATTCGAGCGGCATTGACAGGTGGCGGCAATTGCGCTCGCCTTGGGCGGCGCGGGTTGGGTCACCGCCTGGTCCGGGTTGGCGTAAGCGTGCAGCTGGCGAGCCCGCGCTGGGTCGTGGGGCGTACCATTTCTATCTATTATGCCTTGATCGATGGCGGCATCGCGCTCGGCAGCTGGGTGTGAGGCACGGTGGCCGAAAACCATTCGCTGACCTGGGCGCTGGAGGGCTCCGCTGGGCCCTGTTGCTCGTCGCCGCAGCGGGCGTTCTGTTTCCTCTTCGCGAGCGCCGCGAGTCCGAGCCCGATCCTTTGGAGGAATTCGACGCCCCGGCAGTCGCTCTCAATTTGAAGCCGAGAAGCGGCCCGATCGTGGTCAAGGTCGAATATCTGATAGCCGAGAGAAATGTCGAGGCCTTCCTCGACCTCATGCGGCAGCGGCGTCATGTACACAGCCGCGTCGGTGCTCGGAACTGGACGCTCCAGCGCAACGCTTCAGAAGCCTATGCAATGGACAGAAACGTTCCGCACGCCGACCTGGACGGACTACCTTCGGTTATCCGATCGAAATCGTGACCCGTGCTGTCTGGCTCTACTTCCGCTTCAATCTGAGCCTGCGCGATGTCGAGGAAATGCTGCGATCGCCGGATCGTCGTTTCCTACGAGACCATCCGCCGATGGTGCCGAAAGCCTGGCCCTGATTATGCGCGCCGCATACGCCGCACGGCGCCGACGAAAGACGGTGTCGGCACCTCGCCGACGGTCGAGGAAGCGTGGGATCCGGAGGCATCGCACGCATCGCCTGCAGTCAGACGGACCGGTAGAAGGAAGCGGCGGCAGGAACATGTGCCTTGCGACGAGGGGACGATGGAAGTGGCGCCTACCATGGGGTGCTGCGCCAAAGCCGGCGTGGGCGGTAGGGCCGACCGCGTCAGGATTGAAAGCTGCCCTTTGTCGAGCCGTCACATGACGGGCTAGTCATGGAGGATTCCGGCCGAACAACATTGTAGTTCGGATCGCACCCATACCGACAGACCTCCACGCCGAGTTATTCCGCCACAAATCCCAAAGTGACCTCCGGAATAAACTCTACGCGTCGGATCAAGGCGGCCGGGACAGCGAAGTGCGCAGAACTGAAAGCAGGCCCAGTCGGGTGTCATCGAGGTGACCGTCAGCGCCTGCAAGCGGGCCTTGGAACCAGCGCCGATGGCTACCCGACCCGGGCGTTTCTTTCGCCTCTCATCGCAGCTTCAAGGTCCGCGCCCAGAGGGCGCCGCGCTATCAACGGTTGACGGCGACACAGTCAATACCAGCTGCTTCTGCTTGTTGGCCACCCAAATCGCGCACAAGTTGCGCAGCATTCCCTTTTGGGCGCCACGGGCGGCAGAATCGTTGCGTTAAATCGCACCTTACGCATTCACAAAACCGCCCCCTTGGAGTACTGGGAGCGCAGAGAAATCTCCGGTCGCAGCCTTACCCGGTCAAAACAAGGACTCAAACCATGAATGCCCTCGTCATCTGCTCCGGCGGATTGGATTCTGTTTCGCTCGCTCACAAGGTGGCAACCGAGCAGAAACTCATTGGCCTGCTTTCGTTCGATTACGGCCAGAGGCACAAAAAGGAACTCGGCTTTGCCTCTATCTGCGCCAAACGGCTGGGTGTTCCGCACCAGATCGTCGATATCCGCGATGTCGGCCGCAACCTGAGCGGCTCGGCGCTGACTGATGCTGTGGACGTGCCCGACGGGCACTATGCCGAAGACTCCATGAGGATCACGGTGGTGCCGAACAGAAATGCCATCATGCTGGCTATCGCCTTCGGGGTTGCCGCCGCGCAGAAGGCCGATGCGGTGGCCACTGCCGTCCACGGCGGAGATCATTTCATCTATCCCGATTGCCGGCCCGCTTTTATCGACGCGTTTCAGACGATGCAGAACCATGCGCTCGCAGGCTACGCCGATATCCGCCTTTACGCTCCCTATGTGAATATGTCGAAGGCCGACATCGTCAGCGAGGGGGCAAAGTACGGTACGCCGTTCGAGGCGACGTGGTCCTGCTACAAGGGCGGTGAACGTCACTGCGGTCGCTGCGGCACATGCGTCGAACGGCGCGAAGCATTCGATTTGGCCGGCATTGCCGACCCGACAGACTATGAGGATGCGGACTTCTGGCTCCACGCTATCCAGATAAGGAGCGCGTGATGTTCCGCATCACCAAAGAGTTCCACTTCTCGGCCTCGCATCAGCTTACCTCTTTGCCCCTCGACCATCAGTGTGCGCGTCTGCACGGGCATAACTATATCGTCGTGGTGGAGCTTTCAGGTGGCAAACTGGACGAACATGGCTTTGTGCGCGACTATCATGACCTCGGCGCACTCAAGCATTACATCGACAAGACGCTCGACCATCGTCATCTGAACGACGTGCTGGGACATGATCATGTCACGGCGGAATGTCTCGCCAAACATTTGTACGAGTGGTGCAAGAGACTGCTACCGGAAACCTCCGCTGTGCGGGTGAGCGAGACACCGAAAACCTGGGCGGAATACCGGCCATGACCTGCACGTTGGATCCCGGAATCCGCGTGAGCGAGATCTTCGGGCCGACCATCCAGGGCGAAGGCATGCTTGTCGGCTTGCCGACGGTGTTCGTTCGAACGGGCGGATGCGATTATCGCTGTTCCTGGTGCGACAGCCTGCATGCCGTGGACAATCGCTTCCGCCATGAATGGAAGACCATGTCCACAGACGAGATCTGGCAAGAGGTCAATGCGCTTTCGGGTGGCCGACCAATAATGGTGTCGCTATCAGGCGGCAATCCGGCCATCCAGCCGCTCGGCGCGCTGATCGAACACGGACATCGTAACGGCTACCGCTTCGCATTGGAAACCCAAGGTTCCGTGGCCAGGGACTGGTTTGCCGAGCTTGATGTCCTGATTCTAAGCCCAAAGCCGCCATCGAGCGAAATGACGACCGATTGGGCTGCGTTCGAGGCGTGCGTCGAGGCGGCGAGGGATAAGCCGCAAATCGTGCTCAAGCTCGTCGTGTTCGACGAAAGAGACTACGCCTATGCCAAGGATGCCGCCGCGCGTTATCCGCAACTGCCTGTGTATCTGCAGCCCGGCAATCACACACCGCCGCGCCCTTATGACGAAGAAGCGCTCATTGACATGGACGGCATAATGAAACGCATGGAATGGCTGGTGGAAACGGTGACCCGTGACAGATGGTTTGATTGGCCGCCGATCACCGCCGCGGGCCGAATGCGCTTGACAAGATAGTCGCCAGCCCATTCAATTCGACGCATTCACCAGGGGAGTCCCGGCAAGGGGCTGAGATACTGCTGGCTTAGCGGCGCAGTGACCCGTTGAACCTGATCCAGTTCATACTGGCGTAGGGACGGTGCAAGCGCTTTGCGGGAGTTTACGCCCGANGTCCCGGCAAGGGGCTGAGATACTGCTGGCTTACGCGGCGCAGTGACCCGTTGAACCTGATCCAGTTCATACTGGCGTAGGGACGGTGCAAGCGCTTTGCGGGAGTTTACGCCCGAGGTCCTGTTTCGGCAGGTCGACCAGAGCGACTTTTCATCCTTCCGGCACAGAACTGGGTCTCCAATGCATGAGCAAAGGAGCCTCAAAATGGATGCCATTTCCCCCGCCGTGTCGACGGGACCGCTGCCCGCCTCAAGGAAAATCCACAGACCCGGCATGATTCACCCGCAGATCAGGGTGCCGATGCGGGAAATCGCCGTCCATCCGACGGCGGGCGAACCGCCTGTCACCGTTTACGATCCGTCCGGCCCCTATACGGACCCGACTGTCGAAACCAGCATCGNCGCGGCGCAGTGACCCGTTGAACCTGATCCAGTTCATACTGGCGTAGGGACGGTGCAAGCGCTTTGCGGGAGTCCATGCCCGAAAACCTGTAAGCAGGCAGGCAGAAGCGTCTTTTCATCCTTCCGGCACAGAACTGGGTCTCCAATGCATGAGCAAAGGAGCCTCAAAATGAATGCCATTTCCCCCGCCGTGTCGACGGGACCGCTGCCCGCCTCAAGCAAAATCCACAAACCCGGCCTGATTCACCCGCAGATCAGGGTGCCGATGCGGGAAATCGCCGTCCATCCGACGGCAGGCGAACCGCCTGTCACCGTTTACGATCCGTCCGGCCCCTATACGGACCCGACTGTCGAAACCAGCATCGAAAAGGGCCTCGCCAGGCTTCGCCATGAATGGGTGACGGCGCGCGGCGATGTCGAGGCCTATGACGGCCGTCATGTCCGGCCGGAAGACAACGGATTCGCGGTGGGCGAGCGCCTGACACCGGAATTTCCCATTCGCAACCGGCCGCTAAAGGCAAAAACGGGCAAAGCGGTGACGCAGCTTGCCTATGCGCGCGCCGGGATCATCACCCCCGAAATGGAGTTCGTCGCCATCCGCGAAAACCTCGGCCGCGAGATCCTGCGCGGCAAGCTCGAGCGCGACGGCGAAGCCTTCGGCGCGGCGATCCCCGACTTCGTCACGCCGGAATTCGTCCGCGACGAGGTGGCTCGTGGACGGGCGATCATTCCCGCCAACATCAATCATCCAGAGAGCGAGCCGATGATCATCGGCCGCAATTTCCTGGTCAAGATCAACGCCAACATCGGTAACTCGGCCGTCACCTCCTCGATGGCCGAGGAAGTCGAAAAGATGGTCTGGGCGATCCGCTGGGGCGCCGATACGGTGATGGACCTCTCGACCGGCCGCAACATCCACAATATCCGCGACTGGATCGTGCGCAATTCACCGGTGCCGATCGGTACGGTGCCGCTTTACCAGGCGCTCGAAAAGGTCGGCGGCATCGCCGAGGATCTGACCTGGGAGGTGTACCGCGACACACTGATCGAACAGGCCGAACAGGGCGTCGACTATTTTACCATCCACGCCGGCGTGCGGCTGCACTACATCCCGCTGACTGTCGACCGGGTCACGGGCATCGTCTCACGCGGTGGCTCGATCATGGCCAAATGGTGCCTGCACCATCACCGGGAAAGCTTCCTCTACGAGCATTTCGCGGAGATCTGCGACATCTGCCGCGCCTATGATGTGTCCTTCTCGCTCGGCGACGGCCTTCGTCCCGGCTCGATCGCCGATGCCAACGACGCGGCGCAATTCGCCGAGCTGGAAACGCTCGGCGAGCTGACGCAGATCGCCTGGGCGAAGGATTGCCAGGTGATGATCGAGGGGCCCGGCCACGTGCCAATGCACAAGATCAAGGAGAACATGGACAAGCAGCTCGCCGTCTGCGGCGAGGCGCCCTTCTATACGCTTGGACCGCTGACGACCGACATCGCGCCGGGTTACGACCATATCACCTCAGGCATTGGTGCTGCCATGATCGGCTGGTTCGGCACCGCCATGCTCTGCTACGTCACGCCAAAGGAGCATCTCGGCCTTCCCGATCGCAACGATGTCAAGATTGGCGTGATCACGTACAAGATCGCCGCGCATGCTGCCGACCTGGCGAAGGGTCATCCGGCGGCGAAGTTCAGGGATGACGCCCTTTCCCGCGCGCGCTTCGAGTTTCGCTGGGAGGACCAGTTCAACCTGTCGCTCGATCCCGAAACGGCGCGGTCCTTCCACGACCAGACCTTGCCCAAGGAGGCACACAAGGTGGCACATTTCTGCTCGATGTGCGGGCCGAAATTCTGCTCGATGCGCATCTCCCACGACATTCGCGCCGAAGCGCAGAAGGAGGGCATGGCTGCGATGGCGGCGAAATACCGCGAGGGTGGCGATCTCTACATGCCTGCTGACGAGACCGGAGCACCGTTCTTGCCACAGGCGCCGGAACCATCATGAAGGTTCTGGTCAAAGGGGCCGGCGTCGCCGGCCTCACCGCTGCCTTCGAACTCGCCACCCGCGGCGCGACGGTCACAGTCGCCGAGATCCGGTATGGCCTCGGTGGCAACGCGTCGTGGTTTGCCGGCGGCATGCTGGCGCCATGGTGCGAGCGTGAAAGTGCCGAGCAGCTAGTGCTGGATCTCGGACGCGACGCCGCCGACTGGTGGGACGCGGCAACTCCAGGCCAGGTGACGCGGGCCGGAACACTGGTCGTGGCCGCGCCGCGCGACGCGGGCGAGCTTGACCGGTTCGCCAGTCGCACCTCGGGCCACCGGCATGTCGATGAAGATCAAATCGCGTTGCTGGAGCCCGACCTCGCCGGTCGCTTCCGGCGCGGATTGCTCTTCCCCGGTGAGGCCCATCTCGACCCGCGCCAGGCGATGGCGGCACTTCATGAAAAGCTCGCAGCCATGGGTGTCGAGTTCCACTTCGACGTCGACGCCCGGCATGGTTCCGGTTTCGATCGTCAGATCGACTGCACGGGAATGGCAGCAGCCGATGACAGGCTGCGCGGCGTTCGCGGCGAAATGCTGATCCTGCGCACCGCTGATATCTCGCTGTCGCGACCGGTCAGGCTACTGCATCCGCGCTTTCCACTCTATGCAGTGCCGCGCACCGACCACAGTTTCATGATCGGCGCGACGATGATTGAGAGCCAGTCCGCCGGACCAGTCACGGCGCGTTCCATGATGGAGCTGCTGGGTGCCGCCTATGCCCTCCATCCGGCCTTTGGCGAGGCCGAGATCGTTGAAACCGGTGTCGGCGTCCGTCCAGCCTTCCCCGACAACCTGCCGCGCGTCGAGGCACGTGGAACTACCGTCGCGATCAATGGACTCTATCGCCATGGTTTTCTTCTGGCGCCCGCCATGGCGCGCCCGGCAGCCGAAATTCTCTTCAGTCACGACAAATCAATGGAGCTTGCCAATGAAACTGATCGTCAACGGCGAAGTGCTTGAGATTGACGCCTCAACGCTGGCGGCGCTGCTTGCCGCGCTTGATTATGAAGGCGATTGGCTGGCGACCGCCGTCAACAGCGACCTCGTGCACAAGGCCAGCCGGTCGGAGTTCCAGTTGAACGACGGCGACCGGATCGAGATCCTCTCGCCCATGCAGGGAGGCTAGCATGTTCGAACTTCTCGGGACGACGCTCCCGTCTCGCCTGCTTCTGGGCACGGCTCAATATCCCTCGCCCGCGATCCTTGCCGATGCGGTCGAGGCGTCGGGCGCGTCGATGGTGACGGTCTCCTTGCGGCGTGAGATGGCGGGCGGCAGGAGCGGCGGAAAATTCTGGACGTTGATCCGCTCGCTCGGCACGAGAGTCCTGCCCAACACGGCCGGATGCCACTCCGTCAAGGAAGCGGTCACCACCGCGAACATGGCGCGCGAAGTGTTCGGCACGAGCTGGATCAAGCTCGAAGTGATCGGCAACCAGGATACGCTGCAACCGGACGTGTTCGGCCTTGTCGAGGCCGCGCGCATCCTGTGCGAAGACGGCTTTGCAGTATTTCCCTACACCACCGATGACCTTGTCGTCGCCGAGCGGCTGCTGGATGCGGGCTGCAAGGTCTTGATGCCGTGGTGCGCGCCGATCGGTTCCGCGCTCGGGCCGGTCAACATCCCGGCGCTGCGCTCGATGCGTCGACATTTGCCTGGCGTCCCGCTGATTGTGGATGCCGGGCTCGGACGACCGTCGCACGCGGCGACCGTCATGGAACTCGGTTTTGACGCTGTGCTCCTGAATACGGCGGTCGCCAAGGCGGCCGACCCCATCGGCATGGCGCGTGCGTTCGGCAAGGCGGTCGAAGCCGGTCGCGAAGCTTTTGCTTCGGGAATGCTCGAACCGCGCGATGTCGCGGCGCCGTCGACGCCGACATTCGGCAAGGCGGTTTTCTCATGAAGCTCGATCCCTTCTACCTGATCGTCGACAGCGCTGACTGGGTCGAGCGGCTGGTGCCGCTAGGGGTCAAGCTGGTACAGTTGCGCATCAAGGATCAGGACGAGGCCACGCTGCGGACGGAAATCCGCCGCGCGAACCACGTCTGCGCTGTCCATGGTTGCCAACTGATCGTCAACGACTATTGGCGGCTCGCCATCGTGGAAGGCTGCGACTTCGTCCATCTTGGCCAGGAGGATTTGGCTGAAGCCGACTTGCTGGCGATTAAGTACGCCGGATTGAAGCTCGGACTTTCGACCCATGATCACGCCGAACTGGAAACAGCTCTCGCGGCCGAGCCGGACTATGTGGCGCTGGGGCCCATCTACCCGACCATCCTGAAGCAGATGAAATGGGCGCCGCAAGGGGTCGAACGGATCGGCGAGTGGAAGCGCCGGGTCGCACCCATTCCATTGGTCGCCATTGGCGGCCTCAACCCCGACCGGCTCGACGGTGTTTTCGCGGCTGGTGCGGACACCGCGGCGGTGGTCACCGACATCACGTTGAATGCCGATCCCGAAGCGCGCACGCGAGAATGGATCGAAAAGACAAAGCCATGGCGCTGAGGCGAGACCCTTATGTGCTCGTCGTCGGCGGATCAGACTCCAGCGGTGGGGCTGGAATTGCACGCGACATCGAGACGATCTCTTCCATTGGCGTGCGCACCTGCCTGGCTGTCACCGCGTTAACGGTGCAGACGCACGACGCCGTCATGGAAATCCATCCTTCGCAGCCCGATCTTATGGCCGATCAGATGCGCGCCGCGCTGCAGGCCAACGAGGTGACGGCCATCAAGATCGGCATGCTTGCAACGGCCGAGATCGTCGTAGCCGTCGCGGCTGTGCTACGCGAAAATCCACAGGTGCCGGCAGTACTCGACCCGGTGCTGGCCTCGACCTCAGGCCGGGCGCTGCTGGACGCAAGGGCCATTGCCGCCATGAAACGCGACCTGATGCCCCTTTGCCGCCTCGTCACACCCAATCTCATCGAGCTGGCGCTTCTTGTTGGCTTAGAGCCAGCGGTGGATGGAGACGGCGCAGTGTGGCAAGGCCAGGAATTGCTGGTGGCCGGGATGCAGGCCCTGCTGATCAAGGGCGGCCACGCGACGGGACCCCGATCGACCGATATTCTGTTGCGCTTGGATCAAGGACCAATCCGCTTTGACATGCCGCGCCTTGCCGTATCGATGCGCGGGACGGGCTGCATGCTGGCTAGCGCGATTGCAGCGCATCTGGCAAAGGCGAGATCACTTGAAGACGGCGTGCGCGAAGGCAAGCTGTTTGTCTTCAGGAGGCTGCGAAAGAATGCAGTCGGACGAAATTGACTTTGCCTCGGTCAATCTAATCGCGGCCCCCCAATCACGATATCCACGCCATGTCCGCGCATCGCAAGATGTCCGCCATCCTATGCAAAGCCTCGAGAATGGCGATATCGATCCTGTCCAGCGGCATTTTTCGTGACTCGTGCGAAAATCCTTTGGTTTCGCGCAACGATTATCGAAACACGCGATCCGGCGCAAGCGCATTCGCAAACACCTGCGCAGCGATTCGTGGTTCACTCCACCAATACAGGGAAACGAGCCCCAAGGGCCGGATCAGGAGAAGAATATGCGCGTCGGCTGCCCCAAGGAAATCAAGAACCATGAATACCGCGTCGGTCTGACGCCGGGCTCGGTCCGCGAATATGTCGCCCATGGCCACGAGGTGCTGGTCGAAACCGGCGCCGGTGCCGGCATCGGCGCCGACGACAACGCCTACCGCGCCGCCGGCGCCACCATCGCCAAGACGGCCGCCGATGTGTTCGCCAAGTCGGACATGATCGTCAAGGTCAAGGAGCCGCAGCCCAATGAATGGGCGCAGCTGCGCGAAGGTCAGATCCTCTACACCTATCTCCATTTGGCTCCGGATCCGGAGCAGACCAAGGGCTTGCTTGCTTCCGGCGTCACCGCGATTGCCTATGAAACCGTGACCGACGACCGTGGCGGCCTGCCGCTCTTGGCGCCGATGTCGGAAGTTGCCGGCCGCCTGTCGATCCAGGCCGGCGCAACGGCGCTGCAGAAGGCCAATGGCGGCCGCGGCGTGCTGCTCGGCGGCGTGCCCGGCGTGCTGCCCGGCAAGGTCACGGTGCTCGGCGGCGGCGTCGTCGGCCTGCACGGGGCCCGCATGGCGGTCGGCCTCGGCGCCGACGTCACCATCATCGACCGCTCGATCCCTCGCCTGCGCCAGCTCGACGATATTTTCGGCGGCCGCGTTCACACCCGCTACTCGACTGTCGAGGCGCTGGAAGAGGAATGTTTTTCGGCTGACATCGTCGTCGGTGCCGTGCTGATCCCGGGTGCCGCCGCGCCGAAACTCGTTACGCGCGAAATGCTGTCGGGCATGAAGAAAGGCGCCGTGCTGGTCGACGTCGCCATCGACCAGGGCGGCTGCTTCGAGACCTCGCACGCCACAACTCATGCCGAGCCGACCTATGAGGTCGACGGCGTCATCCACTATTGCGTCGCCAACATGCCAGGCGCGGTGCCGGTGACTTCGGCTCATGCGCTCAACAATGCGACGCTGCACTATGGCTTGCAGCTCGCCGACAAGGGCCTCAAGGCGCTGGTCGACGACCACCATCTGCGCAACGGGCTGAACGTCCACAAGGGCAAGATCACCAATCGCGCAGTGGCCGAAGCACTCGGTTACGAACTGGTCGAGCCGAGGGCCGTTCTCGCCGCCTGATTCCAGTTACAACCGTTTCCTCCCGTCTCGCCCGCCGGTTCGTTCCGGCGGGCTTTTTTTGCCGACGATTGGCCAGAGGCGTGCTCCCCTTTCCGTCAATGTCCGCGGTGAAGCTCGTCGGCGCGACACCCTAGTCGACGATGAAGCTGAACGCGTCCGAAACTAGATATCGCCTGCCGAAATCCCCAGTCCCTTCCCCGTGAGCATCAGCTTTGGCGTCTCTGGGTGGTCGGTGCAATCGTTTCCGGTCTCCAGATCGTTACTGACGAAAAGGAGAACCTGCCCCCACCGGCGAGTCCGATTTCTGCTGCTTACATGGCCAGCTCTGCTCGTAAGGGCGCCATGCTTTGATGTCGACAGCCCACATAAACACAGATGAGCTGTCGCTGTGACACCAGCATGCGCGGTGCCTTTGCCGCCAATGCTTTCACGGCGGTCAAGATCCGCATGCTCGGGTCGGCGGGAGCGACCGTAGCGGTCGGCTCTGCCCTGTCGAACAGCCCCCAGGCATCGGCAGTGCTCGACCCGGTCCAGGCATCAATCTTGGGATGAGCGTTGCTGAGGGACGATACCATCGATGCCCTGCGTCGCAGTCGGCAACATTTGAACGACGCGTGCCCCAAATGAGCATTGGAGGCGAACAGCGTTTCTCTCGGGTGGCAAAGAACAGCATCCGATACTTTATCGTCTATATAATTGATAGACATACTGAACAGCGAAAGTAGGGCCATTTCCAAAATTGGAGCAAGACGATGATGTTAGCTGTGAAGAGATTTTCGAGAAGGCGGTTTGGTGTATTGGCGACCGCTTTGGCGGTAACCCTGATCGCTTCTTCCTCCCCTTTCAGTGCCGAGGCGGGCAGTCCGGACGCGGGTAAACTGCCGACCAGGATCCCGGAGGGCACCGTGCTTCGTATCGGCGATCCCGAGACGCAAAGAGCCCTGGAACTCTCGGGCCTGATCGATCAACTACCCTTCAACGTCGAATGGGCCAACATCAGCGGCGGCCCACAGACAATCGAAGCCTTTCGCGCCAATGCATTGGACGTCGGATCCGTTGCCGACATTCCGCCCATCCACGCGACCTGGACGGGGCTCAAGGTCAAGATCATTGCTGCGAAGTTCCGCAAGGATCCGGTTGAGCACCCGATTTATCAACTCGGCATTGCGCCGGGCGTCGAGGTCAAGACGCTCGCGGATTTGCGCGGCAAACGGATCGCCTTCAGCCCCGGACAGGCGCAAGGCGCGCTGGTGCTGAGGGTCCTGCAGGCCGCCGGCCTGAACAAGGAGGATGTAAATCTCATTGAACTGCCCAGCAAAGGCGATGCCTATCCGGTGGCACTTGCCAGCAAGCAAGTCGATGTCGCACCGATCTGGGGCGTCCTCGTCAAGCATTATCTGCGACAGTATGGTGCCGACGGCGCGACAATCATCCCACACGGCTTGCGCGACGATCCAGCCCATCTCTATGCCCCACAGGCCGTGCTTGACGACCCGGCCAAAGCTGCCGCTCTCGGCGAATATGTGCGCTACTGGGCACTTGCGGCCCGATGGGTGGAGGAGCATCCCAAAGAGTGGATCGAAGGCTACTACGTCGCCACCCAGGGCCTCAACAGCGAAGATGGCCAGTATCTCGTCGAGGCCGACGGACGGTTCGACATTCCGTCCGACTGGAACGATGTGATCGCGCGCCAGCAAGCGACGATCGACCTCCTGGCCAAGGAACTGAACAAGCCCCCCATCAAGGCAGAGGATCTTTTCGACAGGCGCTTCGAGAGGATTGCCACAAATGCGCTGAACGCGTCCTGACGACCTGCTTCCCAGCACTGGAGACGATGCAGATGAACGCAATCTCACATACCGCCGCAGTTGCACTCCCCATTCCCTACGCATCGGATGAAAGGGGGTTGATTGCGCCCGCTGTACAGGCCCGCAAGACCGCTCCTAGGCGTCGCCTCGCACTTGGGCGGCCGATCCCGTTTGGCGCGCTGATCGGTCCCGCACTTCTTCTCGTGATCTGGTCCATCGGCAGCATCGCCGGCCTGATCGATCCAAGAACGCTGCCGGCGCCCTGGTCGGTTGTCGGCACTGCCATCGATCTCATCGCCGCAGGGAAGCTTCAGGATCATTTGATGACGTCTGCCTGGCGGGCAGCACAGGGTCTGGTGTTTGGTATCCTGATCGGGACCGTGCTTGCTCTCATTTCAGGTTTGTCCCGGCTTGGCGAGGCAATCATTGACGGCCCCGTTCAGATCAAGCGGGCGATACCGACGCTCGCTCTGATCCCGCTGCTGATGCTCTGGTTCGGCATTGGCGAGGGCATGAAGGTGACGGCCATCGCGCTGGCCGTCCTGATCCCGATCTATATCCAGACCCACAGCAGCTTGCGCAGCATAGACAGCCGTTATGTCGAACTGGCCCAGACCTTGCGAATGGGCTACGGCGAATTCATCCGCCAGGTCATCCTGCCGGGCGCGCTTCCGGGCTTCTTCCTCGGCCTGCGTTTCGCGGTGACCTACGCCTGGCTGTCTCTGGTGGTGGTCGAACAGGTCAATGCCACGAGCGGCATTGGGTACATGGTCGACCTCGCACGCAATTACGGCCAGACCGACATCATCATCGTCGGCCTCGTCGTCTACGCGTTGCTTGGTCTCATGTCCGATGGCATTGTCCGCTTCTTCCAGGAAAGGTCCTTGTCATGGCGTCGCACCCTGGCGGATTGAGCGGCGCGCCCGCGGTGCGGGTCAAGGGCCTTGTGAGGCGTTTCGGGCCGCGAACCATCCTCGACGGCCTCAGTCTCGACATCGAGAAGGGGGAGTTCGTCGCCCTTCTCGGCCGTAGCGGGTCGGGCAAGAGTACATTGTTGCGCGCGCTCGCCGATCTCGACGACAAAGTCTCCGGATCCGGCCGACTCGATACGCCGGATAAGAAATCGGTAGTGTTCCAGGATGCCCGATTGTTGCCCTGGAAACGAGTGCTGGAGAATGTGGTTCTCGGTCTCGGCCTGCCGGACGCCGCCGAACGCGGACGGGTAGCTCTCGAAGAGGTTGGCCTGAGCGGCCGCGAGACCGCATGGCCGGTCGAACTCTCTGGTGGCGAGCAGCAGCGGGTGGCGTTGGCGCGCTCGCTTGTTCGTGATCCTGAACTGCTGCTGGCGGACGAGCCGTTCGGCGCACTCGACGCGCTGACCCGCCTGCGCATGCACGATCTGCTGCGCCAGCTCTGCACCCGTCACCAGCCGGCCGTCCTGCTGGTCACCCATGATGTCGACGAAGCTGTGACGCTGGCGGACCGGGTTTTGGTGCTCCACAATGGTGCAATCATCGCCGACATCGCGATCAGTATCCCCAGGCCACGCGATCATGGCGATCGCCGATTCGGCGAGATTCGCTCCGAACTTCTGCGTCATCTCGGCGTCGAGACAAAGCCTCTGCTGCCCGTCTGAGCGGCCGAAGACGTGCGGCTCCGTGTCACTACCCAGGAGGACCAACAGATGCCCGCCAAATCACGACAGTTGAACCTCAACCTTTTCATCTATCCTGGCGGCCATCATGAAGCCGGCTGGCGCTACAAGGATTCCGCACCTGAGAGAGTGTTGGACATCGCCTATTATCAGGAACTGGCGAAAAAGGCCGAGGCGAGCAAGTTCGACGCGCTGTTCTTTGCCGATGGCCCCGCACTTGCCGATAACATCCGCTACGCAAGCCGCTTCAGGCTAGAGCCGCTGACATGGATTTCGGCGCTCGCCGCTGTGACGGAACGCATCGGCTTCATCGCTACCGCCTCGACCACCTACAACGAACCCTACAACCTGGCCCGGCTGTTTGCTTCTGTCGATCATTTGAGTGGCGGGCGCGCCGGCTGGAACATCGTCACCACGGGCGATGCGTCCGCAGCGTTGAATTTCGGCTTTGATCGACATCCGACCCACGCCGACCGTTACGAGCGCGCAAGCGAATTCGTTGATGTGGTGACGAAGCTCTGGGACAGCTGGGAGGACGACGCGCTCGTCGCGGACCGGGAATCCGGAATTTTTGCCGACACCGACAAGATCCACCCAATCAACCACATCGGCAAATACCATCGGGTGAAGGGGCCGCTGACGCTGCCGCGCTCGCCGCAGGGGCGGCCGGTCTATGTCCAGGCGGGTTCGTCTGAAGACGGACGGTCATTCGCAAGCCGCTATGCCGAGGCGATATTCACAGCACATCAGACACTCGGCAACGCGCAGGAATTTTATGCTGACATCAAAGCGCGCGTGAAGTCGGTTGGCCGCAACCCTGACCACGTCAAGGTGTTGCCTGGTATCAGTCCCTTCATCGGTTCAACCGAGGCTGAAGCCCGCGCACTGCATGACGAGTTCAACGAGCTGACGCAGCCGGAATATTCGCTCGATCAGCTACGGCGCATCGTAGACGCCGACCTTTCCAGCTACGATCTGGACGGGCCATTTCCGCGCGAGCTCATCAGTGGCGAGGGCGAGCGCGGTGCGAGCAGCCGCTTCCACGTCGTACTCGACATCATCGAGCGCGAGAATCCGACCATCCGCCAGTTGCTCCACCGTCTCGCCGGCGCGCGCGGGCATTGGGTCCAGGCCGGGACGCCCGAACAGATCGCCGACAAGATCCAGGAATGGTTCGACAACGGTGCCGCAGATGGCTTCAATGTCATGCCGCCCTATCTTCAGGGCGGGTTCGACGTATTCGCCGACGAGGTGGTGCCGATCTTGCGCAAGCGCGGACTTTTCCGGCACGACTATGACGGGGTAACGCTGAGGGACCATTTCGGTCTGCCCCGCCCTGACAATACGTTCAGCCAGCCGCAAAAGGCGACCGCCTGAGCTACCTTCGCATCGAGCGTTCGACCTTGAAGCGATTCGATAACATCCTGCAGTCGATGTTGTTGGAACGAAATTCGAAACGGCAAGGTACGGTCGACAGTCCGGCCGAGACCGACGCCGGGCTTGTCTTCATCGGCGAATTCGCACCCGCGGACATCGCGCCTTGTCACGCAGCGCGGTCGGTATAGGCTCGTTGGCGCACTGCTCCGCAGTTCTTTTCATCCAAGCAAAAACACTATCAACAAAGTCTATCAAATTAGTAGAATATTCTTTGAGAACCCTCAGCCGGCCCGGTACGCTCATTGAGACTGGGCAATCCCCGACTGCGCTTCAGAATTCGCGGGTGCAGTGTGAGGCATGTTTCGTGCCCGCCGATTCAAAGTCCAGAGCGACCATGGGAAGAGGAGTCCGATTTGATGAATGCCTTCATACGATATGTTGCCAAGCTCGCACTCGCCGTCAGCATTGCGCTGGGCGCCGCCACGGCAACCCATGCGGAAGACAAGATCGTCCGTATCGGGTTTCAGAAGTACGGCACACTCATTCTGCTGAAGACGAAGGGGTTGCTCGAGCAAAAACTGAAGCCGCAGGGCTACACGGTCGAGTGGACCGAGTTCCCGGCGGGGCCGCAACTCCTGGAGGCGCTCAATATCGGCTCCATCGACTTCGGCACGACCGGCGAGGCGCCGCCGATCTTCGCGCAGGCTGCTGGCGCTCCCCTCGTCTATGTCGGCTACGAGCCGCCGGCGCCGGAAGCCGAAGCGATTCTGGTCCCGAAGGACAGCCCGCTCAAGACCGTCGCGGACTTGAAGGGCAAGAAGGTGGCGCTGAACAAGGGTTCGAACGTCCATTATCTGCTCGTCAAGGCGCTGGAGAAAGCCGGGCTCGCCTATACTGACGTGGAAGTCTCGTTCCTGCCGCCGGCTGACGCACGCGCCGCATTCGAGAAGCAGGCTGTCGATGCCTGGGTGATCTGGGAGCCATTTCTCGCGGCCGCGGAAGCAGCTACCGGTGCCCGCCAGTTGGCAAACGGCAGCGGCGTGGTGGACAACCACGAATTCTATCTCGCCTCGCGCGACTTCGTCGACACCCAGCCCGAAGTGGTCGACACCGTCGTGGCATCCCTCGGTGAGATCGACACCTGGATCAACGCCAACCGCGACGATGTGGCCGAACAGTTTTCGCCGGCGCTCGGCATTCCCGCGGACGTTCTCGCAGTCGCCGTCCAGCGGCGTTCCTACGGCGTGAAGCCGATCACACCGGAGGTGGTGGCCGCGCAGCAGAAGATCGCCGACGTGTTCCATGAACTCGGCCTTATCCCGACCGCAATCCGGATCGCCGATGCAGTGAAAAAGCCGCAGTCGTGACCGTCGCTGCTGAGCTTTCTCCCGACCGCGTAAGCGTGCTGTGGTTCCTGCCGACTCACGGAGACGGCAGGTACCTCGGCACTGCCGTCGGCGGCCGCGCTACCGACCTGCCGTATCTGCGCCAGATCGCCCAGGCTGCCGACCAGCTCGGCTACTACGGCGTGCTGTTGCCCACGGGAAAGAGCTGCGAGGATTCCTGGATCGTCGCCTCGGCGATGCTGACGTCCACTGAGCGGCTGAAGTTCCTGGTTGCCGTGCGGCCCGGGTTGCAGCCGCCGGCGGTGGCGGCGCGCATGACCGCGACACTCGACCGGCTGTCGAACGGCCGCCTGCTCATCAATGTGGTGACCGGCGGTGATCCGATCGAGAACAAGGGCGACGGCATTTTCGCGAGCCATGCAGACCGCTACGAGATCACCCGCGAGTTTCTCCATGCCTACAAGGCGCTGCTTGCCGGCGAGACGGTCAACACTTCGGGCAAGCACATCCGCCTGGAAGGCGGGCAGCTGCTGTTTCCACCTGTCCAGGCGCCGCATCCGCCGCTTTACTTCGGCGGGTCCTCTGAAGAAGGGATCGGGGTCGCCGCCGAGACAGTCGACAAATATCTGACCTGGGGCGAGCCGCCAACGCTCGTTGAGGAGAAGATCGCGAGGGTCAAGGAGGCAACGCGGAAGCACGGCCGCAAGCTNGGGCGAGCCGCCAACGCTCGTTGAGGAGAAGATCGCGAGGGTCAAGGAGGCAACGCGGAAGCACGGCCGCAAGCTCAGCTTCGGCATCCGGCTCCATGTCATCGTCCGCGAGACGTCCGAAGAAGCCTGGGTGGCTGCCGACCGCCTCATAGCGCATCTCGACGACGAAACGATCGCCAAGGCGCAGTCGGTGTTCGCGCGCATGGTCTCTGTCGGGCAGAGCCGGATGAGCGCCCTGCATGGCGGCCGCCGCGATAAGCTGTTGGTCAGCCCGAACCTGTGGGCAGGCGTCGGTCTGGTCCGCGGCGGCGCCGGGACCGCGCTGGTCGGCTCGCCCGAGGAGGTCGCGGCCCGGATGGAAGAGTATCGGGCGATCGGCATCGATACCTTCATCCTCTCCGGCTATCCGCATCTCGAGGAGGCCTACCGCTTCGCCGAACTCGTTTTTCCCCTGCTTCCGCTCGCCCACGCGCCGGAGAAGGCGAACCTTTCCGTCAACACGGGCCCGTTCGGCGAGACCATCGCCAGCGAGATCCGGCCGGCGGCGCCTTGGGTATCTTGAAGATGGCGCAGCCGTCGCAGCTTCAAAACGCAGGCACAGCGGCACTCAAGCTCCTGGCGTCGTGGGCGTTGCCGATCGGCATTGTGGTCGTATGGGAAATTGCTTCGCGCAGCGGAATAATGTCGACCCGCCTGCTGCCAGCTCCGAGCGCGGTGGCCGCCGCTTTTTGGGAAAGCCTGCGCAATGGGACGCTTCTCACCCATGCCGCCATCTCGACGGAACGGGCGCTGAAGGGGCTTGCTATCGGCGGCAGTATCGGCTTCGTCCTCGGCGTACTGGCCGGAATTTCGCGGCCGGCCGAGACCGTGTTCGACTCGTCGATGCAGATGCTGCGCAACGTGCCGCACCTGGCCATGATTCCCCTCGTCATCCTCTGGTTCGGGATCGGTGAGGAGGCGAAGATCTTTCTGGTGGCGGTCGGAACCGCCTTTCCGATCTACCTGAATACGTTTCATGGCATCCGCACCGTCGACGTCAGGCTGATCGAGATGGCGCGCGTCTACGGGCTCGGCCCGCTCGCGCTGTTCTGGCGGGTGATCCTGCCGGGTGCACTGCCGTCGATCCTTGTCGGCCTGCGCTTCTCGCTCGGCATCATGTGGCTGACGCTGATCGTCGCCGAGACGATCTCGGCCTCCTCGGGCATCGGCTACATGACAATGAATGCGCGGGAATTCCTGCAGACCGACATCGTTGTCCTCGGCATCATCGTCTACGCGCTGCTCGGCAAGCTCGCCGACGCGATCACCCGGCTGATCGAGGCGCGCGCTCTCGCCTGGCATCCGGCGTACCAACCCGCCGCCACCAGGGCAGCACCATGAGAGAAGTTGCAACCGCGCTCCGGCTGCGCGAAGGCGCAGTATTCCAGGAAACCGATACAGCTCCAGACGGAGCAAACACGCTCCGCGAGGCTGTGCGACGGAAGCATGAAGAGCGCCTGGCGAATGGACAGGCTGTGTTGCTTGACGGCTTGTCCAAGTCGTTTGGCGACAGGCGGGTGCTGTCCGAGTTCGGTCTGAGTATTCCGGCGGGGCAACTGCTGGCGATTGTCGGTCGCTCCGGCTGCGGCAAGTCCACGCTCCTTCGCCTGATCGCCGGCCTCGACCGCCCGA